>DATASP010000138.1:0-10563 GCA_036269155.1 Candidatus Udaeobacter sp. | reverse complement strand
CTCGTAAAACGCCACGGCAGGCCAGAACTGCACATCACAATTTTGTCCATAGAGGCAAGGCACCTCTACCTTGCTCTTTCGCCTTAACAGAACCTGCCGCCTCACTCCACCTCAAAAACACCTAACGCAAAATCCGGGTTTCAACGGCTTTCGTCCTGCCATTGTAGTCCATGGCGATCAATGAACTCTTTGAGCTCCTCTGCGAACGAGCGGACGCTATGATGCTCCTCTTGTTGCGCGATATATCGCGCGACTTGATCGGCATTTGATTCTGACACGGAGAAAGCGCCATAACCTCGACCCCCAGGCAAATTTCCCGGCGATCAGGTTATTAGAATTGACCCAATGGGAGGAACTTCCCTTCAGAAGTTGGATCAGTTTCTCGATTGATAAAGAAGTGGGAAGGTCCACCAGCGCATGAACATGGTCGGCGTTTACGTAATTGATTTTCATGTAGACGCCTTCCTCATCAGCGTACTGCGAAAGCCAGCAGGATACACGTGCGGCAGCCGCTTTGTTCAGGAGTTTTTCGCGATTCAGAGTTCCCCAGACTAGGTGGATTCAGCAGCGGGAGTACGAATGAGCGGACATCGCTCCGAGATCGTAAGCCGTTAAAACGGCTGATGTCTATCTTTGGCTAAGGCCACCGGCTTAAAAGCCGGTGTTAATCGAACGCGGATCCTACGCCTCGCGCGCGCTGAGCCATTGCAGGGCGAAGCGCGCCACTTCGCGTGAGTTTTTCAGATCGAGTTTGTCCTTGATGTGCGCCCGGTGGGTTTCCACCGTTTTGGGGCTGAGATGCAAAATCTTGGCGATCTGGCGCACTTCGTTGCCTTTTCCAATCAGTTCCAGGATTTCAAGTTCGCGATCACTCAGTCTCTCGACGGCGTCGGTCTCGCCTTCAGCCTGGCGATGCGCGAATTTCGTGATCACCTGTGCCGCCATGGCTGGGCTGAGATAAGGGCGCCCATTAAAAACTTCGCGGATCGCCTGGATTACGTTGGCCATCGCCTCGTGTTTCATCACATAGCCGTCCGCTCCGGCACGCAGCGCGCGCAACGCATAAAGCGATTCGTCATGCATCGAGAGCACCAGAACCGGCAGGCTCGGAAATTCTGCGCGGATATTTTTGATCAGCTCAATCCCATTGGCGCCGGGCAAACTGAGATCGACGATGGCCATGTCGGGATGCAGCTTCCGAATTACTTCCATAGCTTCTGCCGCGTTATCGGCTTCACCGCAGACCGCGAAGGCCGCGTCGGAATGAATCAATTCCTCGAGGCCCTTCCGAAATAGTGGGTGATCATCAACGATCAGAAGGCGTTTTGCTTTCGGTAGATCGCATTGCGGGTTCTGGTTGACCGACTTGACGTGTTTCATTTTCGCCTGTGGCTGTGTTGGTTCGGCTGGGAGTTCCCTCACGGGACCGTTCTTAGGTCGTTTCATCCCTTCTCTTCACGATTACGCGGCTCGTCGGCTTGCCCGATGTAGGAAAGTTTAGATCAATGCGGCTAATGCTTTCGTGATTTTTACAGTAAACGACCGCATCCTGGCGTTTTTCCTCTCCTGTGATTGGAGTGCATTGTTCGGCAAATAACAGGATACGCATGTGCCCCCTCTTTTTGGAGTATCAATCTCCAAGCGGGCACCGATCAATCGAGCGCGGTAACCCATGATGTGGGCTCCCAGACCCCGCTTGGTTTTCGGCTCACTTGGAAATCCCGTGCCGTCATCGATCACGCGCAAAACCATCTCATTTTCCACCCCCTCCAGTCTGATCACAATTTTTCGCGCTTGAGAATGTTTGTTGGCATTAATGACTGCTTCGCGAGCAATGCGGTAGAGCTCACCGGCGGCGATGTCATTGTCGATATGGAACGACGGTTTGAATTCTAGCTGACAGGGTATCCTCCAGATTTCCCGGTCAACCAAATCTCGCAATGCATCGACCAGACCGGCTGCATCGACATCAATACGATGCAACGCGCGGGAGAGGTTGCGCGTGTCTGTCGCAGCATCGTTTACCAGTTGCGCGATTTTTTCGATGTCGGCCACTTCAATGACTCGATGGTTTTTCAATCGTAAGCCAACCGAGCGCGCCATGAATGCCACCGCGGTCAGGTGCTGACAAAGCCCATCGTGCAATTCCTGGCCGAGGCGCTGCTGTTCACGATCGCTGATTTCAAGAATTTCGCCCTCAAGGCCTTTCCGTCGCGCGATTTCGTCTTTCATCATTTTGTTCGCTGCATGTAACTCACTTGTTCGCTGGCGCACCCGCTGTTCCAGGAGCTCTTTGGATTTTTGCAGCGCGGCTTCCGCTTCTTTGCGTTGGATGAACTGCCCGATCTGGCTGCCAATGCTGGCGAAGATTTTTAGCAGCTCTTCATCCGGTTCGCGGATCTCGCAGCTGAAACATTCCATCACTGCGAGGAATCGTTTTCTGAAGGAGATAGGGAACGCGAATGCAGCATGAAGACCGTCTGTGGCCGCAATCCGCGCGCGAGGAAAGTCAGTGTCGTCCATATCAGAGATCCACGTTGGTTTGCGACTGCTCCAAACGACTCCCGGCAGACCTACCCCCGGGGCAAGGGTGAGTTCAGAACATGTTCTCTTAAAGTTGAGGAACCTGCGGGGATGGCACTCCCAACCTGTGAGACACCGCAGGACCCCGGCTTTTGGCTCTTGTGTCCAGAAAGCTCCTGCTTCCCATCCAAGGGTCTCACAAACGCTCTGGAGAATTCTCTGCACTGCATCAATGAGGGCAGGGGATTCTGCCAGGATTTTCGTGACGGCAAGGTTCACCGTTTGCCGCTGTTCCGCGCGTTTGCGCTCGCTGATATCATTATTCGTTTCCAAAACGTACCCGCGGTTTCCTTGGGCATCGCGGTCCAGCGCCCAACGCGAGAACACCGTCAGGCGTTTGCCGTCGCGCCGCGTATGAACGATTTCGCCCTGCCAGTGGTTATCGCGAATCAGCTTCTCGTAGATCTTAGGTAGCGGCTCAGGGAATTTCGACTTCAACAGATGCTGGATTACCGCGCCCACCGCTTCCTGTCGCGTGTAGCCGTAAAGCTTCGTTGCCCCTCTGTTCCAGTAAGTGATCCGTTCGTTTTTGTCGCGAACGATAATGGCATCGTTGCTCAAATCCAGCAGCCGCGCCTGCTCAGTTAGCTGTTGTTCGTGACGCTTGCGCTCAGATAAATCGATGATGGCGGTCTGATAGAGTAGAGCGCCATTTCTCGTCGTCGAAGTGATCGGCGTACTTAGAAGTTGTGCCGGGATGGGCTCGCCTTTCCTCGGCTTCAACTGCAATTCCGTCTTAACTTGTTCGTGCGACGTGCGGCAACAGAGCAGGTGATGAAGGAATAAATCCAAGTCCGTGACATAAAACGCGAACGGACGTCCGATTAACAAATCCCTAGGCACGCCCAGCAACTCGGTTGCTGCCAGGTTGGCTTCTTCAATACGCCCGGCGCGTTCAAAGCTGACATAAGCAATAGGTGCAAAGTCGTAAAGATCGACAAATCGCTGAGTAGCGGCTTCGAGTTCAGTCTTTGGATTCCGCACCGCGGGCGTACGAATGGAATGAATCGGCGCGCCGTTTTTACTGATCCGCCTCACCGCGCCATCGCTCGAAAATTTCTGCAGGGCGCTCGACGTCCGTTTCATCATTTTTCTGTGCGTGTGATTAGATTTCCTGAAACGCACGACCGCAGGGGCTTTGCGTTCGCAAACACGCTTCGGCCGTTGCTTATTATTTGCGCGATGAGCCATCTCTTCTGCTTGTTTTGTCTACGTCAACCCCTTCTCCATCGATATCCACCAGCGTGATGACAGCGCCGTCGATTTTGTTGTCAGTTGTGCGATATGGCCGCACCCGCAGCGAGTAAGGCCGGCCTTCCTTATCGGTAACTTTGCGCTCGCGCGTAATCAGTGTTTCGATTACCTCGCGCAAGATATTCTCCAGGTCGGGAACATCAATGTTAGATCGCAGCTCGGTCAACGGCCGTCCGATGTCAGTCGGCAAAATATTAAAGGCACCCCGGGCCGCAGGAGTGGCGCGCCGCACTGTTAAGGCATTGTCCACCATCACGATTGGCATTTGGGTGCTGGCGAGAAGATTGTTTAGCTCGTTGGTCAGTTGCATCATCTCGAGGTTGCGGTTACTCAGCTCTTCGTTCAACGTGGTCAGTTCTTCGTTGGTCGATTGCAATTCTTCCTTTGCGGTCTCCAGTTCTTCGTTCGTGGATTGCAGCTCTTCGTTGCTCGATTCAACTTCTTCGTTGGACGCCTTCAGCTCTTCGTTGGTCGCTTCCTGCTCTTCGATGATGGTTTGTAACGATTCTTTCGAAGCAGCCAATTCCCGGTGCAGGTCCGTCACCTCACGTTGTGCAGGGGTTTTTCCAAGCACCGGCAACAACCTCTCGCGTTTCCTCCCCGTAGTTGTCTCGTCAAAAATCACCAGAAACCACGATTTATCGCCCCCGGGGATTTTAAATGGCACGACCTGAATATTAATCTCATAGTTTCTGCCTTGGAGCGTGACTTTCGCTCGCTCTATTCGCGCGGGTTTATTCGTTTTGATCGAGCGCCGAATCGTGGCCCGCAGGTCCGGCACCAAACTCGCCCGCGCTAATTGAACGAGATTAAAGCTCGCTGGTCCGGGCGCGTGTTCGAGAAACAGGTCGGTCCGGCCACGGAACTGCTGCACTTGCATGTTTTCGTCAATAACGACGGCTGCGGGTGCGTAGGTGCTGAGAATGATACGATCCGCCATTTTTAAGAGATCGGCGCCGAAATTTACTCCAGTGGCAGATGTCGCTCTTGCGCCAAACTGCGAGAGCTCAAGCCAGCGTTGGGGAAGAAGGTTGGCGGGGCGGGGCGCAGTCGCACCTTTAACATAAATTTTGTTCTTTTTGTCCACGACTTTGAAAAGCTCGTCATACAAGCCCACCGATTCAGCCGGCCCCAGAATCAAATAGCCGTCCGGGTTAAGCGCATAATGAAATTGCGGGATGCAGCGCTTGTGCAATTCCGGGCTGAGATAAATAAGCACATTGCGGCAGCTGATCAGGTCGAGCCGCGAGAACGGTGGATCGGCCGCGATGTTTTGTCGCGCGAACGTGCAAATATCGCGCACATTGCGATGAATCTGATAAGTGCCGTCGCGCTTAACGAAAAAGCGCTTCAGCCGCGCCGGCGACACGTCCTTCTCAATCGCACTCGAGTAAATTCCCATACGCGCATGCTCGACCACTGATTCGCTTAAGTCGGTGCCGAAAATCTGCATCCGCCACTTGGAAGACTGGTTGCCGAGTGCTTCGAGCATACAAATGGCGAGTGAATAAACCTCTTCGCCTGTGGCGCAGCCGGGCACCCAGACGCGCAGTTCTCGTTGTCGAGCTTTACTTTTCTTTTTGAACAGCGTCGGCAGGAAACGTTTCTTTAATGCGCCGAATACGATTCCATCCCGAAAAAACCGGGTCACGTTGATGAGCAGATCGTTAAAAAGCGCTTCGATTTCCTTCTTGTTATCGCGCAAGAACTGCGCGTACCGCTTCAACGTGTCGATCCGATGCAGCGCCATCCGCCGATGGATTCGCCGAATCAGCGTGCTTTCCTTGTAAGCGCTGAAATCGACGCCCATTTGCTTTTTCAGCGAAAGAAAAATCCGGCCCAGATCATCCGCCTGGCGATACGCTTCTTTTTGGGCTTCCTCTGCGTCGATTAGAGGCCGCCGTATGTACGGATGGTCGGCAATGCGCCGAATTTCGCGAGCGATTCCATCCGGTGGCAGAACAAGGTCGACAAAACCGGAGCGAATTGCGCTACGCGGCATCGCATCGAACTTTGCGCTCTCTTCAGTCTGAGCAAAGGTCAAGCCGCCGGCTGCTTTGATCGCGCGCAAACCGGCCGTGCCGTCACTGCCGGTCCCGGAAAGGACGACGCCGATTCCACGCGATCCGCATTCTTCAGCGAGCGACTCAAAAAAGTGGTCGATCGCGACATTGAGTTTCTCCGTGCGGCTGACCAGTGTGAGTTTGCCATTTTTGGCGATCACACACTTGTTGGGTGGCTGCACATAAACCGCGTCCGGTTTTGGCGTAATCGTTTCTGTGACCTCGCTCACTGGCATCGATGTGGCTTTACCGAGCAGATTAGGAAGCCGGCTTCCGTGGTGCGGATCGAGATGTTGCACGATCACAAACGCCATGCCCGTTCTCGGCGACAAATGGCGCAACAGTTCCATTGCCGCTTCAAATCCACCGGCTGAGCCGCCGATGCCGACAAGCGGGCAGGTCAAATTTTTCTTAGCGCTCTGCGAGTTTACTGCCTTCTTTGTCGATTTTGATTGCGCCGATTTTCTTTGGTGCGCGCGGCGCGCTGCAGCGCCGTGACGAGCGCGCGGATTCGCGCGTTTCGTGGCCTTTCGTCTCGCCATCTTTTTTATGGTAATTGCGGCCTTCTCCTCATACAAGCGTTGATTCCGACAGTCGCTCGACGACGCGGACTGGGCGACGCCGCACCCCAACTCCAAAAGTTTTCGCGAATGAAAAACACTTCATGCGAAATTCGTGCCAGCGTAGTTGCAGCCTAATCGTTTTTGAGCGCCGATTCAGTCCTATGAAGGGCTGCGTTCTCGATGGCCAAAAAAAACATTATCGTTGTCGGCACGTCTGCTGGCGGAGTCGACGCTCTTTGCGAGCTTAATAAGAAACTGCCTCAAAATCTCGAGGCTTCCGTTTTTGTCGTGATGCATATCGGCAGCGAAACCAGGTTGCCGGAAATCTTGAGTCACTGCGGAAATCTTCCCGCTGTTTTTGCCGAGCACGGTAAAGGCTACCAGCATGGGTGCATTTACTGCGCTCCGGCGCACTGTCACTTGTCGATCAGCGATCACATAACTGTTCTTACGCGCGGACCGCGCGAAAATGGGCATCGTCCCGCAATTGACGTGTTATTTCGCAGCGCAGCACGTGCACACCGGTCCAAAGTGGTTGGTGTCGTGCTAAGCGGCGGGCGCGATGACGGGTCGGCTGGGCTTTACGCCATTAAAGCGCGCGGCGGTGTCGCTATCGTTCAAGACCCGGCTGAAGCGCTCGCACCGAATATGCCGCATAACGCGCTAAACATGGTGGACGTCGATTTTTGCCTGCCCGTTCGGCAGATTGCTGATGTTTTGGTTCAGCTGGCGAACGGCAGGGCCAGCGATGTTACCAAATCGTCAAATGGAGGTAGCAACCTTGAGGATGAAGCAACCGCCGATCGGCCGAGCACCGAGCCGCCTGGCACTCAAATTCCGATCACCTGCCCGGAATGCAATGGCCCGATGTATGAGCTTAAGGACGGTGAGCTCGCGCACTTCCAGTGTTTTGTCGGGCACCGCTTTTCGCCCGAAAGCCTGAGCGAACAGCACACCGAAGCGCTCGAACGTGCGCTGTGGACGACTACTCGCAAATTAAAAGAACGGGTCGTGCTTAATGAGCGGCTACTCGAGCGCAAACGCAACAAAGGCGAAGACGGGCTGCTTAAGCGACTCCAAGAATCAGTCGCGTCCGCCAGGGAAGACGTGAAACTTCTGCGCGACATTCTGGAGCGGATTTGAACCGGAACCCATTGTCCCGAGACGCGGTAACTAAAATCAACAGGTGTTTGCGCACGAATTGCGCGCCCAACATGAAGTTGGCGTGCGAAATTTATTTATATGACCAGTAACATTTATCGCAGCAATGGGTCCGATAATGGACGGCCTGAGGGGAAAGTAGCAATAATCACCGGTGCAGGAACCGGCATCGGAGAGGCGATCGCGCATAAGTTCGCAAAGGAAGGTGCGCGCGTCGTCGCAAGCGGATTGCCGGACGATCCAATTGAGGGCGTGGCGGAAGCAATTCGCGCAAAAGGCGGCGAAGCGATCGCACACGGCGCGGATGTGTCTGATGCAACCGGTGCGCGCGAGGTTGTTGATATCACATTGAAGAACTTCAAAAGAATCGATGTGCTGGTGAACAACGCCGGCGTCTTTCTCGATACCGCGATGACCGAGGATTATCCGATTGAAGATTTCGATCGAACAATCCGGATGAACATTCGTTCCGCATTTCTGATGACGCGGTTCGCACTCCCTCATTTGCAAAAGACACGCGGCAACATCGTTTCGGCCGGCTCCGAGTCGGGAATGATTGGACTGGCGCAGAACACACCATACGGCGGAACGAAGGGCTGGATGCACGCGTTCATGCGTGGTGTGGCGGTGGAACAGGCGCAAAATGGCGTTCGCGCAAACTGTGTTTGCCCGGGGCCCATTGATACCGCGTGGACACACAAGGAGACGGGCCCGATGGACAAAGAGATGGAGAGATCGCTTATTCAAGCTACGTCGCTAGCGCGACGCGGCACGCCGGAAGAAGTTGCGAACGTCTATGCATTCCTGGGGTCGGACGAAGCGAGTTATGTAACCGGCGCGCTTTACGTCGTTGATGGAGGCACGACCATCGCGAAAGGTCCGGTGGGCGATCTCGTTCCCGAACCGTTACGCAAAGAACCGAAAGGCGAACTCGAGCTCGCGCATTCGCACGACGGCCTGCGAAACAAAGAAACACATAGGATCAAGCCTCGGAAATAGCTTCAGCTTTAGAACGATGCTGCGGTCTGTCCGAGAACGCTCACCGGAGTCGGTTGTATCTGAGTTGGTCGGCGCTATCTCGAAGCCAGAATGGTGTCTGATTGGACGTGTTCCTAGGAACGCAGCGGTCACTAACCTCTTGCCGCCATACGTTCTTCGATTAGATCACGCTCAACCTCCCAGTACCTCAGCGCCGAAAGTAGGAGCCTGTCGATTCCTTCGGCCTCGGTGGACCTGTTATCATCCGACATCTCCCGCCGCCACTGCGCCGAAGGTTTGTTCGATCGTTGTCGTCTGCGTTTCGATTTTGGCATTCGCCAGCGCCTGCGCCGTCGTGCTGCTTCCATCAATATTCCCCCCTCATGAATCCTTTCCTGCTGGGTGTTCGCATCACGGCGCCGGAACGGTTGTGCCAAATCATTCGGCGGCTCGCGCTGCCCTTTTGTCCGGATTAAACTCCCGAATCGCTCAAGGGGTTTCGAAGAATCGTCACGACGGCCACGCGAAACTTGAAAGCGCGCCATGAGATTTTAGAGCGGATTTCGGACCGCGGCAGGTACGCCGCGCTGCCTCGAATACTTTCGGGGACCGGCGCGCGCCGTCCTGAGACGCCGTCTCAACTGCTGGACGCAGGCCAGCCAGGTATTGCGAATCGAACGCGCGCAGAGCTGACGCGACAGTAGCGCCGATCCCGACGATCCCTTCTTCGACGCTTGGCCCAAGCACAGCTATCCAAAGTTCGCCGCGAAGAAATAGCTGAGGCCGTCGCACGGCTGACGGGCTTCCCGGACGAGCCCTGCAGTAGAGCTCCATTTGTTCTGTCGCTGCCGCTGCATGATCCGTGACGCGCCCTCTACCCGAAACCCGACCGCTGTTCTTCTTCATTACGTGTAGAACGCATGGCTCGAGGGAATTGGATGTGGTTTTTTAGCTGTCGCCGATCGGCGAATCTGTTTTAGCGCCCAGGCTGGCAATTACCACCTGCGCCTTTGGCGCTGAAACTAATCCGTTCGGCTCTGTGAACTGGCGGCATCACGGATTGCCCGATCCCCTATGGCTACAGCTCAGCCGATAGGATTTTCACCGATATGAGAATCCGTCGCGCGCCCGATTGTGCGATCACTCGGAGGGAACGTATACCTTTAAACATGACTCTATCTTCTCCAATCAAATTATCGGACCAAGAGAAACTGGATGTGCTGTGCCGGCTCGATCAGTTTCGGCACTGGGGTTCGCTGGAGGAGAAACGTTACTGTTTGGTTTGCGGCAATATTATTACTGGGCGGCAAATCCAGGTAGCGGGCGGGACACGCGGCAACGGCGCGCTGCGGCTCAGTTGCCCGACGGAGCGGTGTAACTCAATTCCGATGGACTGGGTGCTGCCTACGGATGAAATCCTCGCGAGGGTGGAAATGATGGTAGCCGAAGAACGCAAAGCCGCGGAATTGAGACCGGTCGCTCGCGCCAATGGAATGCCTGAGCCTCCGAAGACTGAGCCCAACGCCATCGCATCGCGATTCCGAAAGTTCGCGTTCCATTTCAAACACGCTTCTTGACGCTTTGTCTCGTGCATCTTCTGCGGGTCTAAGCCCTGGGCCGGGCCCGCAGACTACGCTGCGCATTACGTCTTCATCTTACGCCTCTCTTGCAAACAGGGAGGCGACGCTGTCGTGAGCCGATTCGGCCACAACGTTATAAGACGCCTTCTAGGGTTTTACCCGATCACACAATCATCCAGCGTCCCGATTGTGTGGTTCGATGCAATGAGCAGACTGCTCTTTGCACTATGATCACTCATGTCAAACTCGACGATCGGCTCTCGGTTCTACGGACTGAAGATCAATTTCGAAAGTGGAGATCGCTCGACGACGAGCGTCTTTGCATTATCTGCAAGAGAAAATTTAACGGACGTCAGGTGGAAATCCGCCGCCTGCGCAACC
>DATASP010000137.1:0-3813 GCA_036269155.1 Candidatus Udaeobacter sp. | reverse complement strand
GCCGTGAATATTGGAAAAAAGCGCGCTATCGCCAAAAGCGTTGTTAGAGCTCCCGTCGAAGTTCTTATAGAGCGCAAAGGCGCCCACAGCACCGTTGAAGTCGCCGGAGTTCCCGAAGTCCGGGTCCCCGACGAGCGCGTTAGTTCCAACGGCCGTGTTCCTATTGCCGAACACGTTGAGGATCATCGCTGCGGTGCCAACTGCGGTATTTGAATCCGCCCCGGTACTGGTGAGGGCCAGCGTTCCAGCACCAAGACCGGTGTTGAAGTTGGCGTCACCGACTAAAAACAGCGAATACCAACCAAATCCTGAGTTTCCTATGCCGCCGAAGAGCTGATGAAGGGCGTTGCACCCTTCCGCCGTGGTGAACGCGGGATAGCATCCGTCCGGGTTCCCAGGTATCTCCGGGGGTAATTGCGCTTGCATTGTTGGCAAAAACGCACAGCAGGCAAGTACGGACAGAACCGTTGTGAATATCTTGGGGTGAGTTTTCATGAGCTTGATTTTCCTTTCATTGTTTGTTTCGAGAACGAGCGTTTTGATAATGCGCCGATCTTCGCCCCGTTCGCGATTTTCAGAAATACGCCGAAAGGCGTACGAATCCTGTTGCCCCGTGCCGAAGTTTTCTGTTAACAAGAGAGGAGATGCATTCCATGTCCGAGTACGATCGGTGCAGCGTCGAGGTTTTCGCGTCGCTCAAGTTGACGCCCCGCGAAGCCGAGGTTCTCTTCTGGATTTCCCGGGGCAAAAGTAACCACGATATCGGCGTTATTCTCGGCGCAAAGACCGCCACCATCCGCAAGCACGTCGAACATATTCTTGGCAAGCTCTACGTCGAAAACCGTACGGCCGCTGCGGTCGTGGCGCTCGAAACGTACCGCTCCGTCGCTCCGGCATCCGACAGCAAACCTGGTCAACCTTGGGCTGCGATCACGGCTTTTATTGCGACGCAGCTCTGTGCGTTATGGTCAGATGGTTACGAACTTTACGGCGAAATCGCGAATCTCGTCGCGTGAGCCGATTCGTCTGACGAGCGCCCTTGCAGTTACTCTTTTAGCCTGATGTGCCCGGGGGCGCCATGGAAGCTCTTTCTGCTCAGCGCTGCCCTTCAGCGAATTGCGCGAAAAACTTTGCCAGCTGCGAGCGCACCGCCTGAAATGAGAGCTGCTCCAGTGCGCGCTCTTGAGATTCTCTTACGATCGCGGTGCGCAGGTCGGCATTTTTCAACAGGTCGAGTGACATCGAAGTGATCTCGGTAATTGTCCGGCCTTCGCCGCAAGTTTTTGCAAAGGCGATTCTTTCAATCGCACCGTCGCCGCCAACGCAGGGGATTCGGCAGAGAAGAGCATCGCCCGCAACCTGTCCCGGCACATGGCTGCGATCTAGCTGCAACACGATCTTATGTCGAGCCACGTCGCGGAGGTAATCCGGGTATGACTTCCATTTTTCGATCAACCGGAGTTTTCCCTCTGGAAATCTTAAGTCGCTGAGCAATTGGTGCCCCTTATATCCATCCAGGTTAACTACCGTGACCGGTTCGCCGGTTGCTTCACAAAGCTGGCGTGCCACTAGAAGCGCCGCGAGATGATTCCGCGTTGGCACGTCCCATTCGCGTGTGCCAACGAAAATTCCCGATTGTTCGGTTGGCGACAGGAAAAAGTTCCATCGCTGATCTTCGACGGGATAGGGAGTTGGGATGAAGGCAACCGTCGCAGGGTCGCGTTTGGAGCGGACACGCTGATAAATTTCCGCCGCTTCCGGTGTCGTGGCGATGCATCCATCGGCTTCTGTCACAATTTTCATGAAGCGCGCTAACTTAGCGCGGTTACACAATTGTTGTGCAATCTGGTGGAGACCAGTCTCCTTGAGCGAAACGGCGACGGTGCGGCTTTGCTTTTTTAGGTCGCCCAACGCGCGCTCTGACGCGCGAAAATCGCTGCGCAAAAGCAGAAGGACTGGTGTGCCTTCCCCGATGGCCTGCCGCGGATTGAAATGAAAAGCTCCCAGACTGCACGCAGCAAAAGCATGGAAATTGATCGGCGGATGCGCGGCCTCGCCTGGACCGGGAAGGTTCTGAAACTGCTGCTGGCGATCGCGACCGCGCGGGTTGAGAACAGTGAGGCGAAAATTCTGCGCGGTTTGCGACGACATTGCTTACCGGATCAGCGGCCTGAGCAGTTATTCATCCGGATTGCGCGGCGGTACCGCTGTTCTCAGAAGCGTCTCATTTTCGTCTTCTTGATCGTGTGATTTGACCGGTATCGCCCGCCGAATCTCTACCGGTTCCTTCTCCTGCGGCGTGACCGGGATCGCTTTTCTGATCGGTTCAACCGGAATCGCTTTCCTAATCTCTGAAGTGGACTCTGATGTTTGAGGGCTCGGTGGGCTTCCGTTTGTGATGTTACTCGCCGTCTTTGCTTCAGTCGCGACGCTTTGCTCATCAGTCTTCTGATCATCGGCTGTTTCCGTTGCCGGCTGCGGTGTCGGCTCGGGCTTAAGCGTCGGCTTAAGTGAATTGTAGGGGTCTTTGTCAGCCAGCAATGTAGAACTTTTGATCGCAATCGGCGTGACCTGACTCAGGTCCACAGCGAGCGCCGCCCGCGGTAGGTCGTCGGAGCCAAATTCACGAGCGAGACGTGCGCGCGGTTCGCCATGGACGTTGCAAGGTTCAGTGGGCGCTTGCGATGGTGTTGCAATCTCCGTGTAAGTCGTGCGCCGCTGAACGCTGTCGCCCGCCGCTGTGCTTACAGTCTCGTAACATTTGTCGGTCGCAAGCAAGCCGGACCTCGAGCAAATCTCAATCTGTTTCAGATTTGCCGGGTGTTTAATCTCTCGCGGTGGATAACTCTCGGCGGCTGCGTTCATGATATCGACCCAAATCGGCAGCGCGAGTTCCCGTCCGAACGCGCCCCGGTAAATCTTTTGCGGCTTGTCGAAACCCGCCCAAACCGCGCAGGTGAAATTCGAATCGTATCCAGCAAACAGCGCATCAGTGAAATCGTAAGCGGTGCCGGTCTTTCCTGCTGCGGGCATTTTCTTCAGACCGAATTGCGTAAAAGCAGCTTTTCCTGTCCCCGATTGAAGTGCGTCTACAAGACAGGAATGTACTTCGAACGCGGTCTCAGGTTTGGTGACTATCTTCCTGATGGTCTGCTGTTTTCCGTCCCAAACGAGCGTCCCGTCCTTTTCTTCGATGCGATCCAAAATGTGTGGTGTGCTTGGGCGCCAGCCGCCGTTTGGGAAAATCGTGTATGCAAGCGCCAGCTCGGCAAGAGTGATCTCGCTGCTGCCCAGAAATGTGGCGGGGTAGGGGCGAAGCGGCGAACGGATGCCCGCCGCGGAGCAAAGCTGCAACACTGTGTCGACTCCCGCGTCCATTCCCAAGCGGATCGTTGCGCCATTTTTGGATTTGGTCAGTGCCTGCCTCGCTGTCATCGCTCCTTCATAACGGTTGTCAGCGCTCTCTGGACCCCATTCGCCAAGAATTCCCGTTGTGCCACCGATCATCACCGCTCGATTATCCAGAGGCGAATCCTCAACCAGCGATCCGGGGTACATTCCTTTCTCGAAAGCGGCCGCATAAACAAACGGCAACATTGCAGTTCCAGCGGGGCGGCGGGCTTGCAGCGCACGGTTGTACTGGTTGTGCTCGAAATCGCGTCCGCCTACCAGCACGAGAATGTCCCCACTCGCGTTGTCGAGGCCAATGACGGCGCCTTGCAAATATTCGGGCGCAGGCTGATCAGACATTTTACCGTTTGCCTTCGCCTTGCGAAAGGAAGCCGCGTAAGTGGAGTAAGTCTCGTGATTATA
>DATASP010000136.1:0-15253 GCA_036269155.1 Candidatus Udaeobacter sp. | reverse complement strand
CAAGTTGACAGTGCCAACGCGGTTTCGTTACTTGGCTGCGCAGATGACTGCTGCTGAAATCTACGAAGCAATTATAAGCATGACATCGCGAACTCTGGGGAGCGCACGCGTCTCGCGTGCTGGCGAGCGCGTCCTCGCGATCGCGAACTTTCCTTGTGGTGCACGGATCGTCACCGCGGGCAGAAGGCAAAGAAAAGATTGTTTCGGCGCGACGCCGAAACCAGCACGCGGGACGCGTGCGCTCCCCAGACACGCGATCTGCGCGCTTGCTGGGCCCTTGATGCTAGCCATGTCGACATCTTGCTTTGCACAAGGGGACCCGGCGTCGGAACCGGCCGTTTTGGCTGTAGCCAAGGTGTTGCCGGCAGTGGTAAACATCAATACCGAGCGTGTAGTTCGACGCACCGTGCGCGATCCATTTGAGGATGTGTATGCGCAATTCTTCGGATACAACCGGATCCGGCCCCGCCAAATTCGCCAGACATTGCAAAGTCTCGGCTCCGGTTTCATTATCGATCCGGGTGGCTACATTGTGACCAACCAGCACGTGGTCGAGCGCGCCGCGGACTTGAAAATTCACGTGACGACAAACGACGGCAAAACCTACAACGCTCACTACATTACTGGTGATGACAAGACGGATCTGGCATTCATTAAAATCGACGCGCAAACCGCATTTCCCTTTATCAACCTCGACAACATTTCCCCAAACCTGCTTGGCCAGACAGTGATCGTAGTCGGCAACGCTGTTGGCTACGGCAGTTCCATCAGCCGGGGCGTTCTTAGCGCCGTGAAGCGCAATATCACAGTGGATGAAACCGAATACAAAGATCTCGTGCAGACCGATGCAGCGATTAATCCCGGCAACAGTGGTGGGCCGGTGATCGACATCTCCGGCCGGCTGGTCGGCATCGCTTCCGCAAAGATGGCGTTCACGCCGCAAGGGGTCCCCACGCAGGGCCTTGGTTTCGCCATTCCGGCGCAGGTCGTGCGTGATAGCGTCAATCGATTCAAGAAGACGGCGCGCATACAGCCCACGACAAAAACCGCGCCTGTGAGCGAAGAAACATCGACTTCGAACGCGGAGAAGTTATTTGGGATGCAGCTGCAAAATTTGAGTCAGGAATTAAGTGATGCGCTCGGCTATGCGAAGGAGCGAGGCGTGTTAATTGCTGCGGTCGAACCGGGCAGCCCCGCAGATGAAGCGGGCGCTGAGCGTGGGTTGGTGATTTATCGTGTAGGCAAATATGATGTTAGCTCAGTTAAAGAGGTCGAAGAGCTGCTTCGATCCGTAGACAGCGGCGCGGACGTGGAATTCACCGTCGGCGTAATCGGTGCCGATGGAAAGAACCGGCAACTTGCGAACGTGAACCTAAAGGCGCGCTAAAAAACTTGGCAACGCAATCGCGCCTCAGTTGTCTCAAAATATCGCAGAATGATTAAGGTTGAAAATCTGACAAAACGTTACGCCGGCCAGCCTGCCATTCAGGATTTGAGTTTCGAGGTCGGCCAGGGCGAAATCATGGGATTTCTGGGGCCAAACGGCGCGGGTAAAACGACGACCATGCGCATTCTCGCTGGCTTTATGCCGCCTACTTCGGGGCGCGCTACCGTCGCTGGATACGACGTTTTTGAGCAATCGCTCCAGGCGCGGGCGCACCTTGGCTACATGCCGGAAAATGTGCCGCTCTACAGCGACATGCGGGTGAAGGAGTATCTGAATTATCGCGCCGCGCTCAAGGGAGTGCACCATCGGCGCGTCGCGGAGCGTGTCGGCGATGTAGAGGAATTATGTGGTCTCAAGGACGTCAAAAAGAAGCTGATCGGCACTCTCTCCAAAGGGTATCGACAACGCGTCGGTCTGGCGGATGCGCTGTTAGCAGAGCCTGATCTTCTCATTCTCGATGAACCCACGATCGGTCTTGATCCAAATCAAATCCGGCAGGTGCGCGAACTAATCAAGAACCTCGGCAAGCACCACACAATTTTGCTTTCGACGCACATTTTGCCGGAGGTAGAGATGACGTGCAGCCGGGTAATCATCATTCACAAGGGTCGAATCGAGGCGTGTGATACGCCGGATAATTTGCTCGGAAAAATCAGGCAAGCCGGCGGCGTAGTGCTTGAAGCAAAAGTCGGAAAGGACAACGCCGCGGAGGAACTGAAGAAGATTTCAGGTGTGCGAGAAGTGGTTACCGACGGTGAGGATGAATGGAAGAGGTTTTCGCTGCGGGTAGAGTCGGGGGCAGATGTGCGCGAAGAGGTCTTTCGGCTGGCTGCCGATCGCCACTGGGCGGTGCGCGAATTAACCCAGCGTCGAGCGACGCTCGAGGACGTGTTCGTCGAGCTCACGCATCCCGACCTGGTTTGAGATCAATGGTAACAGCGAGACCGATTTATGCGTAAATTTTACACCCTGCTCTTGCGCGAGGTGCGCGGCTATTTCCATTCTCCGATCGCGTACATCGTGCTGATCTTTTTCCTGATCGTCAGCGGGATTGATTTTTACTTTCAGGTCTCCTTTATGAACCAGCGCCAGGTGCAGTACACGGTGCAGGAAGCGTTTTTCAATTCGATCTTCTTTTGGTTCGCATTCGTTTTGGTTTTTCCCCTGATCACGATGCGCCTGTTCGCCGAAGAATTTAAGCTCGGCACCATTGAGCCCCTTACCACTGCGCCGGTGCGCGACTGGCAGGTGGTACTCTCGAAGTTTTTCGGGGCACTGGTCTTCTATCTCATTCTCTGGATCCCGACACTGCTTTACTTTTGGATTTTTGCGAAAATAGCAAACCAGCCAGCCGCGCACTCCGTCGGAGCATATTTTGGCTCCTATTTGATGCTCTTATTGCTAGGAATGTTTTATCTCTCCATTGGCTGTCTGACGTCTGTTCTGACCAGGAACCAAATCATCGCTGCGGTTATTTCTTTCTGCGCAATTACCCTGTTATTTTTCCTCGGTCTGGTTCAGTTCATCCTTCTGGATGTTACTTCTACAACGCGCGATTTGCTGGGTTACTTTTCCGCGATCGAACACATGGGGACATTTTCTCGGGGCGTAATCGATACCCGTCCGATCGTTCTCTATCTGAGCATGACCGTTGTGATGCTGACGCTCACCTATCAGGCGTTCCAATCCCGCAAATGGAGACTCTAACGGATGCCTGATAAGACCAAAAAGCCTCGGACACGCTCAGGAAAGAAAATTGGCCGGCTTCGCATCGGCTTCAACGTTCTCGTCCAGACCGTGTTGATCTTGTTCGTCGTTGCAATGGTGAATTCCTTCGCCTTTAAACACTACGCGCGTTGGGATTTCTCCCGGGATCAAAAATATGCGCTCTCAGATAAAACGAAGCGTTTTCTCAATACGCTCAGGAGCAAGATGCGCATCACGGTTTTCTTTGCGCCGAATACTCCGATTACTGCGGACGTTCAGAATTTACTTACGGAATATCAATATGCCGGTAAGGGAAAGGTCGATGTCGAGCATATCGATCCTGAGCGGAATCTTTCCCGCGCCAAAGAGTTGTTCGACAAATACAAGGTTGTCGCGGACGAAAGCCTTTTGGTGCTCGATTACGAGGGACGCAATAAGACCGTTAAGGCATCGGAGATGGCCGATTTCGACCAGAGTGGAATGGCGTTCGGCGAAGGCCCGCGTGTGACTGCATTCAAAGGCGAGCAAGCCATCACCAGCGCGATGATGGATCTTGTCGAAGGGAAAAAGAAGACCCTTGGTTATGTCACCGGTCACAAGGAACCGTCGCTTTCGGAAAGCAGCAGCCCGATCACCGTGCTGAAAACGTTTATCGAAAACGAAAACATCAAGTTTCAAGAACTGAACCTGCTCGATCTCGATGCAATTCCACCTGACGTGAAAGCTGTGATGATTGTCGGACCGCAATACGATTTTTCCGATCGCGAAATGAAACTGTTACGCGACTTCTGGGATAAACAGGGGCGGATACTGCTTTTGCTGGATCCAGCGTGGAAAACGCCGAAGCTCCGCGGCTTTGTCAATGGAACGGGTGTCAGAATGAATGACGACAGACTGATGGTTTTCTTACGGACCGGTATCCAGGAGCTGGCATTAACGCGAGACGTGCAAGCGCGTTTCTTGGGCGACAGTCCAATTACAAAGCGGCTGGCGGATGTGCGGGCGCTCTTCCTAGGAGGCACATCTTCGCTTACTCCTGAGCAGGACCGGGTTCGCGGCGCCAACATACGGGTAGAACCACTGATCCAGGCAGAAAAGGGCTATTTTGCAGAAACCGACTACAACACGGACGACCAGGCAAAACTACAGGCCGATGCGAAGCAAAGCAGTGATGTGCCGATCATAATCGGAGCGGCAGTCGAAAAAGGGGGTAGTGCAGATCAGCGGGTCCAGGTGAATTCGTCGCGGTTGGTAGTAGTTGGTAACGCAGCCTTCGTTCAGGACAACGCAATCACGCAAGATCAGCAGGGGCTCGATTTCGCCTCGGGCAGTGTGAACTGGCTGCTTAGTCGGGAACAGCTTATCGGTATCGCGCCGAAGGTTCCGAAGCCACTCACGTTCAGTCTTGACGAAGAGGCGTTGCGGCGGTTGCGCTGGATTCTTTTGGTGTTCATACCGCTGGTGCCAGCGTTGATCGGAACGATGGTGTGGTGGCAGCGCCGCGTTTAGTATGAAGTGGAGGAATACCCTCATCCTGGCGGTCATCGCGCTCGCTGGCGTCGCTTACTTCAGGTTCTTTGAAATGAAGCGGCCGAGCACCGAGGAGGCAAGACGGCAAGCCCAGAACGTGGTCAATTTCGACAGAAACAAAATCGACGGCATCGTCATTCAAAATGGCGACCAAAAGATTGAAATACGACGCCGCGAGAACAAGTGGCGGCTTGAAACGCCGATCAAAGACCAGGCAGATGGAACTCTTGTTGAGAACTTGTTGTCGGACTTAGAGGCATGGCAGAAGGAGGGGACCATCCCCGCCAAAGACATTGACGCCGATAAGAGCAAACTGACCGAGTTTGGCCTGAACAATCCGAAACTAAAACTCAAGCTGCTCGGCCGCGATAAGCCGCCGGAAATTTTGTTTGGTAAAGACACCGCGTTGGAAGGCAAAATGTATGTGCGCTTCCAGAACTCAAAGGAAACGTTTCTCGCGACGCAGTTGGTCAAGAAAGATATCGACAAAAAACCGGAGGAATTTCGCGACAAAAAACTTACGGATGTGACGGCTGCGCAGGTACGCCGCGTCACATTGAAAACGCCCGCTGGTGAAATGGAGCTGAATAAGAACGGCGAGCACTGGGACATCCTCAAGCCGCTCCGCGCCCGGGCCGATGATGGGAAAGTTAGCGACTTGATTTCGCAAATCACCTCGGCGCGCATCCAACAATTTGTAGCCGATGATCGTGGCGACCTGCGCCTTTACGGTTTGGCGGAGCCCCTCGGATCGATCACGTTATACGATCAGGAGCAAAAGAAAGATCAGAAGGTTGAGCTCGGTGACTCCATCAAGGTGTTCGGGCGGGAGGACAAAGGTCAGACGCTGCAGATCGGCACTGTTCCAGAGAAAGAAAAAGATCAGGTATATGTGCGGTTCGCCCCTCGCGGATCCGTTTACACCTTGCCGAAAAAGACCGCAGAGATACTTAACACAAAGCCGTCCGATTTGCGGGACTCCCATTTGGTTCGGATCGATACAAACATTCTCGATCGGATCACCATCGAGGCTCCAGGCAAAGGCAAGACCGTTCTGGCGCGCGAAGATGGAAATTGGACACTCGTTACGCGAAACAATGCGCCAGCGGATCCAGCTGCGGTTCGGCGCTTGATCGACACGCTGCAAAATGAGCGGGTAACAAGATTCGTCGAAGACGTCGCGTCCAATCTGCCGAAATACGGCCTCGATAAGCCGCAGATTGAATTGACGTTTAGTTCATTTGCTTCTGAAAACACGGCTGAAACCAAGGCGGGGGAGCAGCCGTTTGCGGGGATCGCCTTTGGAAAAGGAGACGGCGATAACGTTTACGCGCGGCTGACTGATGAGCCTTTCGTCGTCGCAGTGCGCCGCCGGTTGCTGGATCAGATTTCACCAGATCCCTTGCAATGGCAGGAGTTGTCGATCTTTAAGTTCAAGCCGGAGCAAATTCATCGTTTAAGTATCACAGCTGAGAAGGAGCTGTCACTTGAGCGCGACCAGACAAACCAGTGGCAATGGTTGAAGGGAAGCGGCCAAATCAACGAAGCTAACCTGCAATCACTGCTCAAGACATTGTCGGCCTTGCATGCAGTGCGGTGGCTAGGCCCAACTACGCCGCAACACGGCTTCGAAAAGCCACAGCTGGTTCTCGCCTTTACCACGTCACCCGACAACAAAGAATCACATAAGTTGACCATCGGAGCTCAAAACAATGACGGCACGTGGTGCGCGCGCGTGGAGTCGCGCGAAGGCACGTTTGAGATCAGCAATTCGGACTTGAATACCTTGAAATTGCCAGTGGCCAACCAAGCCATTGCGCCGCCGAGCGCCTCAGCGACAGCAATTGCATCTCCCAGACCCAAGCAATAAAGGTCAGTGGCTGAGGGTCAACTCTGAGTAGTTTCGGAATTGCTGAAGGATCGGGATCGCCCGGCCGCTCCTTTCTGCAGTTACTGCTTCGTGGCCGTATAAATCGTGACGATTCCACCAGTTAGCGGTTTGAACGTCGGAGACCTGAAACCGTTCTCCACCATCAGCTGACACATTCCATCGCCACTTGGAAATTCCTCGATCGAATCGCCGAGATAATCGTAGGCATTTTTCTCGCCTGTTAAGGAAGAACCAAGTAAAGGTAAGCAGCGATGTAGATAGAAACGGTAGAGTGCGCGTAAGATTGGTGTTGTGGGCAGTGAGAACTCCAGCACGAGCAAGTGACCGTTGCTCTTGATTATGCGCGACATCTCGCCAAGCGCGGCTGTGCAGTTTTCCAAATTGCGCAGCCCAAATGCGATCGTGACACAATCAAATGAACCATCGCCAAACGGCAGGTTCATCGCATCAGCAAGTACGGGTTTGCGCAGACCCTTTTGCTTCGCGAGTTGCAACATCTCCGGCAGGAAATCGACACCCGCGATTTCGGCATCTGGCAATTTCTTTTGCAGCGCCAGCGCCAAATCTCCGGTGCCAGTCGCAAGATCTGCAATACTATGAGGGTGCCAGCCCGTGACAATTCTAGCGGCGCGTTCTCGCCACGAGAAATCTATCCCGCAGCTAAGCAAGTGATTTGCGATATCGTAGCGCGCGGCGATGGAGCCGAACATTTTTCGAACCCGCGCAGCTTGCGTAGTCATTTCAGGATTTGATAGAACACCTGCTCGCAGTTTTGGAACAGTTAATTTTACTGGTTATTGCATGTTAACTACCAGACAAGGCCGGCCAAGGCACATCACCATACTTGTTATGAAAAATAGGGATTGCTATCCCGTCAACTCCGGCTATCTAACAAGAATGGATACATCTGTTAAAGCTCTAGAAGAAGCGATTTCAATTCGCCGACAAATTGAAACTCTGGAAAGCCGCCTTTCCGCAATTCTGGGAGGACGTGCGCTTCCGACGACGACGACGACGACAACGCGCCCGGCGAGTAGACGTTACTTTTCGCCCACGACTCGGGCGAAGCTTGCGGCTGCCGCCAGAGCTCGTTGGGCAAGGCTAAGGGGCCCGGCTCCCGCGACTCCTGCAAAGAAGAAAGGCCAGCTCACGCCCGCCGGACGAAGAAAGCTCTCCCAGCTAATGAAGGCTCGCTGGGCGGCGCGGAGGAAATCCGGGGGCAAGAAAGCAGCTCCTGCCAAGAAGAAAGGCACACTCACGGCTGCCGGGAGAAGGAAGCTTTCTGAGCTAATGAAAGCACGTTGGGCGGCCAGAAGAAAAGCTTCGAAGTAGTCTTTGATTAACGGTCGCGTTTGTGTGTCCTCCTGATTCAGGTGGGACAGGGGTCTTGATGCTCGCGAGAGGACTCGAACCTCCACGGGTTTCCCCATACGGTCCTGAGCCGTACGCGTCTGCCGATTCCGCCACGCGAGCAAAGGCAGTAAGAGTACAATGTGCGGTCACCAGGCGGCCTGCAAGGTAAAATACAGCGCGCTAACATAGGATGAGAGCGAGGAACGTTTGGTTGAATTAGCCCGAGCGCTTCTTCCGGGCGCGAACTTCCAGCTGGTGCGCTTTGCGGACCTGGCCAATGGAACGCAAAAGGTCGGCATAATTCGAAACAACGATATCGTAATCCTTCGAGGGCTTCTCTGGCACCTGCTCCCAGGTTTTTAGCGAAGACTGATAAAATTCGGCGGCTTTTGCGTAATCACCGCGAGAATGATAGACGACCGCCAGGTTGCATTTTGACTGCGCAATGTCAGCAAGCGGAGGTGGATCCAAGTTCTGCCGGATCTCCAATGCGCGAAGATGTATCTTCTCAGCTTCAGTGTAACGGCGTTCGTTCGTGTAGAACACCGCCAGGTTATTTAGAACCGATGCCACATCAGGGTGGTCGGGGCCAAGTTGTTTCTCATAAATCTCCAAAGCACGCAAGTAGCATGGCTCGGCGGCCTTTTGCCGGCCAGATTTGCGCAGAATCAGCGCAATGTTGTTTAACATCGTTCCGATATCGGAATAGGGAACGTCGTCGATCTGGGTACCGGCGGCTATTGCTTTCTGATAAAAATTAATCGCCTCCTCGGATTGGCCAAGGCTATCGCATAAGGATGCTAGCCGCCGCGCCGAGCGGTAGATGGCACGCGGATCGGGTGGTTTCCCCTTTTCCAGGATTGCATGCGCCTTCAGCAGGTTTGGCTCGGCGGCAGTGTAATCTCCCTTTTGTTCGAGTAGCTGGCCTAGCTTCTCGAAGCTGGTGGCAAGTGGAACCTCGTTTCCTTTGAAAGCGCGCTTGGCGATTTCAAGCGCAGTTTCGGCAACGCGAATCGCTTCAGGCAGCTGATTTGTGGCACGGAGAGTCTCAAGTTTATCATTGAGGATGGTCCAAAGTCTTTCTTCCCCCTTCATCGCTCATCACCAACCCTCGCTTATTTGGCTAACCAGTCGGGTGGCGAGATCCTCAGTAGCCAGCGGCAAGGCTTGCCGTTCATCAGTGGTTACGTCACCGCTAGTCACATCGGTGGTTACGCCACCAGGCCCAGTCACGAAGAAGCTCGTCGTTCCGGTCGCTTCATTCGCCGCCGCAAGCTGTTCGCCATTTTTTCCGGTTAGCGTGTACCTTACGCTTAATGTCAGAGCAAATTCGGTTGTGGCCAATACGTTGCCACGTACCGAGCGAGCAGGCGCGCGGACGATCCTGGATACCTCACCAGTCAAAGTAGCGTCCGCTTTGTCCCCGTTCTCAATCTGAAAAGTCCCGTCCTGTTGCAACTGCTTGATTACTGTATCAGTGACCAAAACTTCGACGCGAGGGACGAGGGTGCGGTTTTTAAAAGTCGGGACTGCGATGCTGTGGACGTCGCGTAGATAATACGGTTTTACCGGCCCAACATGATAGCCAAGGCAACCACTCAAGGCGAGGCAGAATACTGTCGCAAGTGAGGCTTTCAAGGCGCCGGGGAGGCGGATGCGTCGGGAGAGGCCGAGGCGCCTGCGCCGGAAGACGTATCCGGACCTGTGCTTGTGCCCGGCAGAGGCGGCAGTGGTTCAGGCGCAGTCGTAGTATCGGGAGCTAGCGAAGCCGGCGGCGGAAGCGAAGAATCAGTCTCCGGTGCAGGTAACGGTGCGTCGTTATTTGGCGCACCCGGCTTTGCCGAGCCGGTTTCGGCAGTCCGAGTGCCATGCGCTTCGCCCTTTTTCTTGCCAGTTTGTGAGACGGCCAAAGCCGGCTGAAGCGCAGCGTCCCCGAACTTTGCGCGCAGCTGATCGATCCGCTTCTTGGCCTCATTGCTTTCCTCTGACCCTGGTTGCTGGCGAATGACCTCGTTGTAATAGATAACGGCCGCCCGGTAATATTTTTGTTTATCGTAAAATTTCGCGACCTTGTACGAGTTGGCTGTTTGTTTGTGTTCGAGAATGTCGAGGTTGGCGCGCGCCTGCGCTGCTTTCTCGCTCTTTGGATAATGGAAGAGGAAATCCTGGAACGCAGTTTTGGCGTTGACTGATGCCGCCGCGTCCTTTGTGCCGGTTTGGGCTGCCGTGAACCAGATGTAACCGATTTGATACTGCGCATCGACTGCCAGCGGTTCGTTCGGAAACTTGTCCACTACTGCCTGGTAAGCTTGCAGGGCCGCATCGTTTGCGCCCTGTTTCTCGCGGGCAAGTCCAATATCAAACTGTGCACGGGCTGTGTACTTTCCATACGGCGCGGTGCGAACAACATTGGCGAAAATAGTCACCGCGCGATCCAACGCAGATGCAAGTGGCATGCCGAGAAATTTCAATTTCTTTCCATTTAGATAAATCTCGCCCACACGAAACTGAGCCTCGATCGCTTCGTCGAAATGGGGGCTGCTGGGATATTTTTCCACCAATTGGCTAAATGATTCGGCAGCCGGTGTGTAATCGTGGAGCTGCTCCTGCAACTGAGCGCTGCGATAAAGCGCGGCGGAGGCCAGTGTGTCTTTGGGATGATGTTTAACAAGACTCTTGTAGGCTCTGATCGCACGCTTAATGTTGCCTTCTTTTTCCGCAGTTTGTGCGATTTGATACATCTGTGCAGCATCGCCGTTTATTTCCTCTTCGCCGGGCGATACGTACTTCGCTTTTTGTCCCGGCTTGAAAACGACAGAGGCCTTGCTGGATTCGGGTAAAAGAAACGCAGCAACCGCGAAAACTAAAAAGGCGCGAATAATGAATTGCATTCGGCTGTGGCAGGGTAGTTAACTTATCTTGCCAGTCAAGTTTTCAGCAGCTGCCGCGCATCGCGCGGCCGGCGGACCACTGTATTCGTCGCATTTTGCGCTATGAAGGCTTTTCGCAAGAGACAAACTGACTAATCTTTCATTTCCTTTGAATCTGACAGATCAGCAAAAAATTCGCATAGGTACCTGCGCATGGAGCTTTCAAGATTGGCGTGGCGTTTTTTATCCCGCGGATCTACCGGAGTCTCGCTGGCTGGAATTTTACGCCAACTATTTTCCGGCAGTTGAAGTGGACTCCACCTTTCATGCTCCTCCGGCGGAAGACACTGTTCGTCGCTGGGTCGAAATGACCCCGGCCGCTTTTCGCTTCACCTGCAAGCTCCCTCGCCAGATCACGCACACGTGCCGACTGCATGATTGTGCCCTCGAATTAAGGTCGTTTCTCCGAGCCATCGAGCCGCTGGGACCAAAGCTTCAGATAATCCTCATTCAGCTCCCGCCTTCTTTGGCCCCAAAGGATGGCAAGCCGGCGCTTCGCAAATTTCTAGCGCAACTGCCGCGAGATTTCCGGTTTGCGATTGAATTTCGTCACCATGGCTGGCATCGGCCACAGTTCATTGGGCTGTTGGAAAAATATCGCATTTGCTGGGTCTGGGCCGATACCACTCCACTCAACCAACGAAATCTTGCGCCTTTTGAATTCCTGCCGTGCACGACAGATTCTCTCTATCTGCGTTTGCTTGGTGATTACGCAACGAAATACGACGTTGACGGTGGCCACGTCCATCGCTACGAAAAACTGCTTTGGAAACGCGAAGCCGCACTGGAAAGCTGGTCCCTTAAGATCGAACGGCATCTTCCAGAGGTGCGCAACGTCTGGGCATTTGCCAGCAACCACTTCGAAGGATTTGCACCTGAAACGTGTCAACGTCTTGCCCAGCGTCTCGGCTTTATGTTGTCGCTGCCTGCGCAGGCAGAAAACGCGTTTTCAACAGGGGAACCGCAGCTCGACCTGCAGCTATAATAGGATCTGGGTGCGCTTGTGCCCTTGGAAAACGCAGACCTCCTGAATTCCAAAACTCGCCATTCTTTGCGCCAGGCTCGCAAATTTATCCCCAAGTTGCGCGTATGAGTGCGCGTCGGATGCAGTGGTGAAAGAAATACCTTTCTGCATTGCGAGCTCGATGATCCGGCCTCCTGGGTAAGCTTCGTTCACCGGCTTGCGCCATCCGGCGGTGGAAAGCTCAATCGCGAGGTTCTGCGCACGAATAAAGTCAAGTGTTTCATTGACCAAACTACCGATCTCTGCACTCGGCCGATGACCATGGATTTTGATGAGATCGAGATGGGCAAGGCAATCGATCAAACCCGTAGCTGCTATTTCTCGGACACGACCAAAATAATTGGCGTACATTGCGTTGACACTACGACCTTTGAACTGCGCCGCGCCATCCGGCACGCTGTCGAACATCTTATCGGGGCGATCGAGGAAATGAATCGAGCCGAGGACAAAATCGAGTTTGTCCCAATGCTTCTCAATCCAGTTTCGGCCGGCCGCCGAGTGAATGGGATCATTATCGAGCTCAATGCCGGCGCGGATTCGCAAATCGGGGTTTCTCTCGCGCAAACGATCGATCTCATCGAAATCGATTCCGGCGTGATAACGATCGTGATCGGTAAAAGCAATATCGGTCAAACCCAAGTTACGCGCTGAATCCGCCCAAGGCTGGAGTAACGTCTGGGTGTAGCGTTGCACCCGATGTCCCTGCGGATGTGTGTGGTAATCGGAGAAAAGCTGCAATCTTGTAGTTGATCGTTGATTGGCACCCACGTTTGGCTTTATCGGCTACCAGCTTTCGATGATGAACAGGCTCAAGGGACAGCGAGGAATTTCTGCCGGATTCGCAGCTCTGGGTATTGCGGAAAGAAGACTTCGGCGATAAAAACCTTGTTTGGAGTGAGCTCGCGCGTCGCGATTGTCTCGTTGTATTCGACCCGCTCTTGAGAATTTATTAAAATCGTGACGGGTTTTTCGGTGATTGCGTGGTTGTCGGACCATTTTGCCAGAATGTCTCCTGCGGAATCCATCAGGTAAATCTCGATCCGCTGATTGGTGGGAAAGTCGAGAGGCACAGGACGCTTGGACAGATTTGCCAGCGTCACTTTCACGCCAAGCTGCCGAAGCTCAGACAGCTTCACTGTCTGCGGTGTAATTTGGAGGTCAAGAGCGAGGCCACGCAACCTTGGATCTTTGTAATGCGGGACCACTTCGGGCGAAAACGGATGGAGAATGCGGCTCAACCACCCGCGCTTCCGCGCCGGAGTCGGTGTGGGCGTGATATCCTGGCCAAAGACATTCCCGGCCATTAAGAGCAATAGAACAAGCAAGATTATCCGGCGCGTCATGAGCAGGCTAAACAGCCCAAAAGTTTTCGGAGTTGCAAAATCCGTGTCAAACCCATTATCAAGCGGCATGAAGACTTTATGTGTATTCGCGATTTGCCTGGCGTTTGCGTTGGCTGACGGCATCGCGAAACAACGACATTGCACGTTCCGGGTGCACGCACAAGCCAACCCGCGGGATGGCGAAGTGTTCGCGACGTCTGTTCGCGCCCAGATCTCGGGAAAAGACGTGGCCATCGAAAAGATGCCGTGGATTTCGGAGCACGATGTCAGCGGATTCTCTTCTTATCCGGCCCAGAACGGAACTTATGGCGTGCTGATTCAACTCGACGAGCACGGGCGCGTGGTGCTGGACACGTTGAGCGTTGAGCGCCGCGGCGGTTTCCTCTTTGTGTTCGTCAATGGACGGGCCATAACCGAACTCCAGATCGATAAACGCGTCTCCGACGGAAAGATTTACATCCCGTCCGGATTGACTGCAGCCGACATTGATTTGATGAAAAAAGACTGGCGGTCGATTGGGCAACAAAAACCTCAACGGCCCTGATAAATCATGCGATTCTTCGCTGCCGCAATTGTGCTTGCTTTTTTCTCGTCAATCTCGATGGGGGTTCAGACTTCGCTAAGTCAGGGATTAGATCTTGTTCTGCCGACGGACAATGACGCGTTGTTCTCGGGTGACGGTGCCGCGTTTTACCAGTATGTGGAACGCAATTACAAAGGAGTGAACTCGACCCCATGGGAGGGTGGCCAATACGGCTTTGTGCGCGATCCCACCGACACCGCAGGTGGCGTTGTTTATACCCGCTTTCACGAAGGCATCGATATTCGCTCATTGCACCGGGATGCAAATGGCGAGCCGCTCGATGAAGTGCGCGCGATTGCCGATGGAAGAGTCGTCCACACTAGTCTCGTGCCCGGCCATTCGAATTATGGGAAATACGTCGTGATCGAACACCACTGGGATGGCTCCAATTACTACAGCCTGTACGGACATCTTAGCTCGATTGCAGTGCAGTCGGGCGAGCTAGTGAAACGGGGCCAGCGCATCGCAGTAATGGGTTACACAGGAACAGGGCTAAATCGAGAACGTGCGCATCTCCATTTGGAATTGGACCTCATGTTCAGCCGTCAGTTCGAAGCGTGGTACAACACATTTTTTAGAAACGATCCAAATCAGCATGGCATTTACAATGGCATGAATCTCGCAGGTCTTGATGTCGCGCGCCTCTTTTTGGCCCTTCGGAAAAATCCGGCGCTGACAATTCCCGAGTTTCTCAACGACGAAGAGACCTTCTACAAGGTTGCTGTGCCGAAAGCTCGGCATTTCGATTTGCTAAAGCTTTATCCTTGGATGCTCGCGGGAGGCAAACGAAGCGAAGGATCGTCGTGGGAAGTTTCGTTCGCCCGCTCGGGTGTGCCTCTGACAATCGCGCCCAGCGAAAGACACGTGACCCAACCTGAACTAAGCTATGTCAAGAAGAGCTCGATCGAATATTCCCATCTCACTCGCGACGTAGTTTCAGGTCATGAAAATAACGCGCATCTCACAAACTATGGCAGCCAGCTCATGCGACTGCTGGTTTGGCCTGACTGAAAGGCCTACGAAAAAGCGGCGGAGCATCGCCACACTCCAAGCATCAGCATGATGTGGGCGTGCCTTGCGCCAGCGCGACACCATGCGGGATTGCGCCTCGCACGAAGCCGAGACATTCCACAGCGCCACTGGGTTTTCCGGGCAGCGCGATCACCAATGAATGATCAACAATGGCTGCTAAACTGCGCGAGAGAATTGAGTTGGGCGTGATTTTCATGGATTCCGCCCGCATCACTTCTCCGAAGCCGGGCAGCTCGATGCGCATGATTGCACGAATCGCCTCCGGCGTAACGTCGCGAGGGCCAATTCCCGTTCCTCCTGTTGTCAAAATCAAACCGCAACCTTGACTGGAAAACGAGCGGATTGCCTCCTGAATCCGCGTTGCGTCATCCGGCACAATCGCTTCCGCGAGAAGCTGCCAGCCTGCTTTGTCC
>DATASP010000135.1:0-2116 GCA_036269155.1 Candidatus Udaeobacter sp. | reverse complement strand
GACTCGCACCGAGATGGCGCGCGTTCTGCATCTCACCAACGATAGCGACTTCGCCGCCTCATTTGCCGCACTTCAGCGTTCGCTGGAGGAGATGCGCGCAAAGACAGCCGAACTCGCTAAACAATCTAAAAAATTTGGTGGCCCGAGTGAGCCTATCACGTTGAACATCGCCAACCGGCTCTTTGCGCAAAAGGGCTATGCGTTCCGCGAGGCGTTTCTGTCACTGGTGAAACAAAATTTCGACGGCGCATTTGAGCCTCTCGATTTCATTGCTAATCCTGCAGAGACCACACAGCACATCAACCAATGGGTCGCAAACCAGACGCATGATCGGATTCGCGATCTTATTCCCGGGGGAGCACTGGATAAGACAACTCGCCTTGTACTGACGAATGCACTTTATCTAAAGGCGCCGTGGGCAAACGAATTCGCCGCGAACGCAACGCAGCCAGAGACTTTCCTCGTTCACGGCAGCGCACCGGCCGATGTTCCGATGATGCGAAAAACCGATAAGCATTTCGGTTATGCAAAACGCGATGGATACACTGCAGTGAGCCTTCCCTACGCTGGCGACGATCTGCAGTTCCTGGTTTTGCTTCCCGACGAAGTAAACGGCCTGCACGCGCTCGAATCAAAGCTGACAAGTGAAGTGCTCACCAGCTGCGCAAAACTGGGAAAGCGCGACGTCGATCTTCATTTGCCAAAGTTCAAACTCGAACCACCTACGATTGGGTTGGCCGAAAACTTTGAAGCGCTCGGGATGAAGACTGCGTTCGACAAGCCGCACGGTAGCGCGAATTTCGACAAGATCGCGCCGCGCAAGCCGAACGATTACCTCTACATCTCGCAGATCTTTCACAAGACCTTCATCGCAGTGGACGAAAAAGGAACGGAAGCGGCTGCGGCAACCGCCGTGGCAATGATGGCGGGAACTGCTTTAAGGTCCTCTCCTCCGCCGCCGATCGAAGTGAAAGTCGATCGTCCATTCGTTTACGCGATTCAGCACGTTCCCAGCGGCGTCTGCCTTTTTCTCGGGCGTGTGACCGATCCGCGCTGAAATGGACCTCTCGACTCTGGCAAATCTAATAAACGCATTTGCCGTGACGGGCGCCCTCGTTTTCGCAGCTGCGCAAATTGGTTATTACCGTCAGCGGAGACGCAGGGAGGCAATGCTCGAGTTGGTGCGATCGTTCCAAAGCCCTGCCTTTACCAGTGCTCTTCGCCGTGTGCTGTCGTTGCCAGATGGCGCGGACACACAGAAGATTCGGGAAGTGCTCGGGCCTGATGGCGAAGATGCGGTGTACCTCGTTTCGCTCACTTGGGAAAGCATCGGTTTATTGCTATTTCGCCGCGAGCTCACCCTTGATCTGGTGGACGATTTCTTTAGCGGTCCGATTCTTCTCTCTTGGAAGAAGCTTCAGGTTTGGGCCGAGCAATGGCGTCGCGAGCTAAAGCGCGAGACGGGCTCCGAATGGTTCCACTGGCTGGCGGAAAGAATGATGGAGCGAGAGAGACTCGAGCCGCCGGTGCCCGCTTACATTGCACATCGCACATGGCGCGAACCACGCCGGCGTTTAGCCAGGGAGGGATCAATCACGTCCGATTGACCTTAGATTAAAGGGTCTGCCTCGCTCCCGTAGCTAAGCATGCCACCGATGATTTGGGCTGCAGACGTGAACGGATGCGGTTCGACCTTGTCGACGTTGAGAATGTGCATGACTTCGATGCCCCGCACTTTTAGGAAATCTGAAATCAGTGAACGATGACAACGCCACCACACCGCTTCTGCGCACATGATTGCAGCAGGCCCGGCCTCGCCTGCGACAGTGAGAAGACGCTCGGCACCTTTCTGAAATTGCTCCGTCTCCATGTAATCCGCGTAACCGCGAAATGAAGCGTTGCGCCACGCTGTGTTGCGCGAGTCAGCCTTCGGTTTTCGTCGTCCGCCCAGCTCAGGAAAATGTTCGTAACGAATTCCGTGCGCGTTCAGTGATTCCGCCAACGTTTCCTTGTTGAATTGCGGATAGCGCTTCGACCCGGGCAATGATCGCACGTCAGCGAGCAACTTGATTCCATTCTGTTCCAACAGTGAAATGAAGTCGTCAATGCTGCGCGT
>DATASP010000134.1:0-16243 GCA_036269155.1 Candidatus Udaeobacter sp. | reverse complement strand
CTCAGTTTCGAGGAAATAAAAAGCGACCTTGTTCTTTCAAACGGCGCCCGGTTCTATAACGATCACGCGCACCCGGAATATTCCACGCCAGAGTGCACAACGCTTCGCCAGATAGTAGCTCAAGACAAAGCCGGCGAGCGCATTCTCGCGGAATGCGCACGGCGCCGAAATCAGAAGTTGCCGTCCGGTTACGAAGTTCGCCTGTACAAGAACAATACGGACTTCTCCGGGCATAGTTACGGTTGTCACGACAATTATCTGATGCGTCGCGACATTGCGTGGGACCAGATCGTTGCCGGTATTCTGCCGTTTCTCGTTACCAGACAGATTTTTGCGGGTGCCGGCAAAATGGGTGTAGAGGCGGAGAGCGGGCAGAGCGAGCCTGGCAATTATCAAATCTCGCAGCGCGCCGATTTTTTCAGTGTGGTCGTGAGCATCGACACGATGAACCGGCGACCTCTGATAAACACGCGTGATGAGCCCCATGTAGACGCGAGCAGGTACCGCCGGTTTCACGTTATTCTTGGCGATTCAAACATGAGCGAATGGTCCACAGCTATGAAAATCGGGACCACCGCCCTGGTACTGGATCTCATTGAGCGCGGAGAAGCGCCTCATCTCGAGATTGCGCAACCAGTTGACGCCAACAAATCCATCAGCCGCGACCAAACCTTCGATTGGATCATCGAATTGAAAGATGGCCGCAAAATCTCTGCTATCGACGTGCAGCGGATTTATTTGCGCGCGGCAAGCAAACTGGGACCGCTTTCAAACAGCCAGGACGTGGGAGCAAGCGAAGAGGAGCGGGCATGGATATTACGTGAATGGGAAAATGTCCTTAACGACCTGGAGCGCGACGTAATGTCGGCGCGAGACCGCGTCGATTGGGCGGCCAAGAAGTTCTTGCTGGACGCATTGCAGGAAGAGGAAAAACTTTCCTGGAGCGATCCCTGGCTGCAATCCATCGACCTCGAATATCACAACCTTGATCTGGACCGCGGATTGTACTACGAAGTGTTGCGCAAAGGTTTAATGCGTCGCGTTACGACCGAGGACGAAATCAAGTCTGCGATCTTTAACCCGCCAGAGACCACACGTGCATTTTTCCGTGGCCGGACGGTAGCGCGTTTCAATGATGAGATTTCCTCCATCCAATGGGACGAAATCGTTTTCGCAAACGGAGCGTACTCGTGTCGCGTCGCGCTGCCCGAGGCAGCAACGAATCCGCGTCTGGACGCGCTTAACCATGCGGCTCGCAACGGCAAAGATTTCTCGGAATTCATAAGCGCCATCGCGCAGATTGATTGATTTGCACGGCTAACGGGCCAAGCGACAGCGCGCCCGTATCTGGGCGTGACGCTTCTTGCGGACGCGAAGGCCGATCAAACGCAGCCTTATCCCGGCGCACGAGATAAGATGCCTGCTAGACTTTCAGCTTCCGTTCTAAAATTTCGCCCACGAGCTGCGGATTCGCCTTCCCTTTGGACAATTTGATCACCTGTCCTTTAAGGAAATTCAGTGACGCAACGTTGCCTGCTTTAAAATCTGCAACTGGTTTTGGATTTGCCTGAATGACTTCGTCAGAGAGCGCTTCAATCGCGCTCAAATCGCTGAGCTGCTCGATACCTTTTTCGTTTACAATCGCGGCTGCGCGTCTGCCGCTAGCAAACATCTCCGCGAAGACTTCCTTACCTTGCTTGCCGCTGATTTTCCCGCTGTCGATGAGATTGACTAATTCATCAATCGCCTCCGGCGGAATCGGACAATCATGGATGGTCTTAGCGGCAGCGGTAAGGGCGTTCTGCAAATCGTTCAGTATCCAGTTTGCGACGTTTTTCGGTTTCTTTGCACCTTTAGCCGCCGCTTCGAAATATCTTGCAAGCTCAAGATCGTTCGCCAGCACGCCGGCATCGTATGGACTTACCTGGTATTGCTGCACAAAGCGCGCGCGTTTCGCTTTTGGTAGCTCCGGCACGCGCTGTCGCACATCGGCCAGCAGGACGTCAGTTTTCACCGGCACCAGATCGGGATCTGGAAAATAGCGATAATCATGTGCGAACTCTTTTGTGCGCATGAGAAACGTTTCACCGGCGCTATCGTCCCAACCACGCGTCTCCTGCTCGAGTCGTTCGCCGCTCTTCAGCAGACGGATTTGACGTTCTATCTCATAAGCAAGCGCGCGCCGCACGCCGCTGATCGAGTTCATGTTCTTGATCTCAATTTTTGCTCCGAGTTCGGTTTGCTCTTCAGGTCGCACCGAGACGTTGCAGTCGCACCGGAGTTGGCCCTTCTCCATATCGGCGTCGCTAACGTCGCCGTAGATCAGAATTTGTTTCAACGCCGTTAGAAACGCGAATGCCTCCTCAGGCGAATGAATCTCCGGTTGCGTCACAATCTCCATCAATGGCGTGCCGGCACGATTGAAATCAATTCCCGTAGCGTTCTCGAAATGAAAACTCTTCGCGACGTCTTCCTCTAGATGAATCCGCACCAGATGCACTTCCTTGTCGGGCGTTATGATAGTTTTCTGCGCGTCCTTCGGGTAAGCGAAGTCGTGTAACGGCAGACTGCCATTCGTGCAAAGCGGCATGTCGTATTGTGAAATCTGATAGTTTTTCGGCATATCCGGATAGAAATAATTCTTGCGGTCGAATTTGGAGATCGGCGCGATGTCGCACCCGAGCATGAGCCCGGTTAGCACCGTCATGCGCAACGCCTCATGATTCATCACCGGCAATGCACCCGGCAGACCGAGGCAAATCGGGCAAGTGTGCGTATTTGGTTCAGCTCCAAATTCGACTGGAGAAGCGCAAAACATCTTGGAGCGCGTCTTGAGCTGAACGTGAACCTCGAGACCAATGGTAGCGATATAGCTCATTGCTGGCGCAATATCAGTTCAAGCGTTGAAGCATTAAAGCGCTAAAACTGCTGTCATTCTGATCCCGCAGCCACGCGAGAAGAATCTCTGAGTCTTTCTGCCGACTCGAGAGCTCAGGAAGATAGCTAGAGATGTTTCGCTCCGCTCAACATGACAAGGAAGGCTGAATTCCGCGACATTTCCACGCTGATCAATCAGCAATTGGCAATCGGCAATCGGCAATTGCAATCGCGCGTTGCCGCAGCGCGTGATCGCAGAAAACGAGCGCGGCCATCGCTTCCACGATTGGCACAGCTCGGGGAAGCACGCAGGGATCATGGCGTCCCCGCGCCGCGAGCTCGCTTTGCTTCTTGGAAGTGGTGACGGTTTGCTGTTGAAGCGCGATTGTAGCGGGTGGCTTGAATGCCACGCGAAAATAAATGTCTTCGCCATTGCTGATCCCGCCTTGTACGCCTCCGGAGTTGTTTGTTCTTGTCCGTATTTTGCCAGCTCGCATTTCAAATGGGTCATTGTGTTGCGAGCCTCGCATTTGCGTCGCTGTAAACCCGGAGCCGATCTCAAAGCCCTTCGTAGCTGGTATGCTCAACATCGCTTTCGCCAGATCTGCTTCGAGCTTGTCAAAAACAGGCTCGCCGAGGCCGGGTGCAATGCTTCGCGCCACGCATTCAATCACGCCCCCGACTGAGTCGCCTTCGTCGCGAACCCGCTCGATCAGCGATATCATTCGTTTCGCTGCCGTGGCGTCTGGGCAGCGGACGATATTTTTCTCCACGTCTTTCATCTTCACATTGGAACGATCAATTTTCGCAACGACGTCGTGAATTTGCTTTACGTAGGCGACGATTTCGAAGTCGACATACAACGTAGACAATACCCTTTTCGCAACCGCGCCTGCGGCGACCCGTCCAATCGTTTCGCGCGCAGACGCGCGACCGCCGCCCTGCCAGTTTCGAATCCCGTATTTCGCCTCATAAGTATAATCGGCGTGTGATGGGCGAAATTTGCTTGCGATCTCGATGTAATCTTCAGGCCGAGCGTCTCGGTTCCGAACTGCAATTGCGATAGCAGTCCCGAGCGTCTTGCCTTCAAAAACGCCGGACAGAATCTCGCACCGGTCTTGCTCTCTCCGCTGGGTCGTGAGTTTGCTTTGGCCCGGGCGACGGCGGTCCAGCTCTCGTTGAATATCAGATTCCGATATTTCGACTCGGGGAGGACAACCATCGATCACCACGCCGATGCCGCCGCCATGCGATTCACCAAAGGTAGTGACGCGAAATAGTTGGCCGAATGTGTTGCCCATTGAGCGGAAAAACTAAATCGCTATCTCGCAATCACAATGCGCAATCTCATTCACACCTGGCTTTAGCCAGGTGCTTTTCAACCGCTCGAGAAAGAGCTGTTTCAACAGCTTACGTAACGGTCGTCTTTGGAAGAAGCCGTTGAAATGGCTCCTGATATTGGCGTGCTTCGCACCTGGGCTGAAGCCAGGTGTTAATCAGAAACGATCAGATCGCTTCGAGGGCGGTCTTCAAATCGTCAATTAAATCGCGCACGTCTTCCACGCCAACTGAGAGCCTGACCAGCGAATCGGTGATGCCCAGTTTTTTGCGCTGTTCCTTTGGAACGGAGGCATGTGTCATGAGCGCAGGATGATTGATGAGGCTCTCCACACCGCCCAGGCTTTCGGCTAGCGCGAACAAATGGGTGTTTTCGAGAAAACGCTTCGTTCCGGCGAGGTCCGTCTTCAAAAGGATTGTTACGATTCCACCGAAGCCGCGCATTTGTTGCCGCGCGAGATCGTGCTGCGGATGTGACTTTAGGCCGGGATAACGGACAGATTTCACCCCTGGCTGTTCTTCCAGCCAGCGCGCAATTTCGAGCGCGTTTGAACAATGTCGCTCCACGCGGAGCGCCAACGTTTTCAAACTGCGCAGGACAAGGAAACTGTCGAAGGCGCCGGCGATTGCGCCGACTGAATTTTGCAAAAATGCAATTTGATCAGCGTGTTCTTTGTTATCGCCAACGATAGCGGCGCCTCCCACCAGATCAGAATGTCCGTTAAGATATTTTGTTGCGGAATGGACCACGATGTCAAAGCCGGCCTCAATCGGACGTTGGATCCATGGAGTTGCGAATGTGTTGTCACAAACGGAAATAACTTTGCGCTCGCGAGCGATTTTCCCGATCGCTTCAAGATCAATCAGCTTTAGCAGCGGATTGCTCGGCGTTTCGATCCAAACCATGCGCGTGTTCGATTTGATTGCGCGCTCGAGATCTTTCGCGTCAGTCAAATCGATATAGGTGAAATCAAGATTTGCCGAACGACTGCGGACTCGGTCGAATAATCGGAATGTGCCGCCATACAGATCATCACTGGCGACGATATTCGAGCCGCTCTCGAGCAACTCAAGGACTGTCGCCATTGCGGCGAGACCGGATGCAAACGCGAAACCGCGCGTCCCGCTTTCCAAATCGGCAATGCATTTCTCGTAAGCGAGCCGAGTGGGATTGATTGAGCGCGCATAATCGTAGCCTTTGTGCTTTCCCGGGCTTTCCTGTACGTATGTCGACGTCGCATAAATCGGCGTCATCACCGCGCCGGTAGAAGGGTCCGGCTCCTGACCGGCATGAATCGCCCGCGTTGCAAATTCGTGCTGCTTTTTCATGGTTTCTTTACGTTTCTTAGCTTTCGCGCTGAATAGGGGGTGGTTCACCCTACCCGCCCGCGGGCGATTGGGGTCAATCGCCCCTACCTAATTATCGATCTTTCGGCCTGCTATTGTTTTGGCATGTGTAACCGCAAATACGACAGCAGGTCGGAGCGCGTCACCAGCCCGAGAAATCTGTCGTCCTCCATCACGATCGTAACGCGTCCGCGGTCGAATACATCCAGAAGATCCTTGATCGTCGCTATGGGTGACAGTGTTTCGAGCTTGTCGGTCATCGCACTTTTGACCGGATCCTTAAAGTGCAACGGATCGCGGTGCACTTTCACTAGCACGTCGGATTCATCGAGAATCCCCATGGCGCGCCCGTTTTTATCGACCACCGGAAGCTGTGAGACGTCGGAGTCGCGCATTCTCCTAAAGGCTGTCAGCAGCGAATCGTCCGGCCCGATCGTGATCACTTCGCCCGCTTCGTATCGGTGCGAAATCAAATCGCTCAGATCGCCGTGCGGCGTCCGATGAATGAACCCCTGCTCAGCCATCCAGAAATCGTTATACATTTTGGAGAGATATTTGTTGCCGGTGTCGGGAACGAAGCTCACCACACGTTTTGGTTTCGTTTGCTGCCGGCAATAACGCAGCGCGCCTGCGACCAGCGTGCCGGTAGATGAGCCGCCGAAGATTCCTTCCTTACTCAAAAGCTCGCGCACCGTCGCAAAACTTTCTGCGTCATCGATCTCAAACGCATCTGTCACCAACGACATGTCCGCGATTTCCGGAATGAAATCTTCGCCGATGCCTTCGACCGCCCAGCTTCCCGATTCGACCAGCTTGCCCGTCTTCACAAACTCGTACAAAATCGAACCCGTTGGATCGGCCAAAACCATTTCGATGCCGCGCCGTGGTCTAACACGATTGAAAAATCGACCAAGACCGGTCAGCGTCCCACCCGAACCAACCCCAACAACGATCGCATCGACTTCGTGGCGCATTTGTTCCCAAATTTCCGGACCGGTAGTGCGCTCGTGCGCCAGCGGATTCGCCGGGTTGCCAAACTGGTTAACGTAAAACGCGCCGGGAATTTCCTGGGCGAGCCGTGCGGCCACGTCTTGATAATATTCCGGGTGTCCGCGAGTCACATCAGACCGGGTGATCCGCACTTCGGCGCCGAGAGCTCTTACGTGCGAAATTTTTTCCTGCGACATCTTGTCTGGGATCACCAGCAAGACGCGATAGCCTTTTGCGCCGGCAACGAGCGCCAACCCCAAACCGGTATTCCCTGCGGTAGCCTCCACGACCGTGCCGCCGGGCTGCAAATTCCCTTCGGCCTCGGCCGCTTCGATCATCGACAGCGCGATTCGGTCCTTGATCGAGCCACCGGGATTTTGATTTTCAAGCTTCAGAAAAAGCTGACACGGGCCAGTGTCGAACTGCGTAATCTCCACCAGCGGCGTGTCGCCAATGAGCGACAGAATTGCGGGCGTTTTGTCGTGCGCAGTCGATACCGCCTCAGAAGTCTCAATCATGTAAAATTTGCTCGATAGATGGTTCGCCTTTGTGCGACCATTCCGACTGGCTGTCTTCGAGAAATTGTTGAAGCATAGGAAAACGGACTTCGCCGTAATTTAATGCGTAACGGAGATCACCGTCTTTGTAAATCCAAGTCGTCGGGATCCACGAGAGCGGCAAGCCGGCAAATTGTTTGATCTTACTTTCGCCACGACGGGGGCCGGGATCTGCCAGAATCGTGACGTTTGCCTGATCGGCAATGTTGAATTTTTTCAGCATCGCGCGCCCATCCTGACCGGCGTTCCAAATCGAGACGAAATAAAATTTCACATTCGGATTTTCGTTAAGGATCTTAGTCCATCCGCCGGTCTTCAGTTCAGCCTGACAATTCGAGCACCACGGCGCCCAAAGATGGACGACGGTGAGGTCTGGCGATTTGATTGCGTCGAGGACTCTTTGTTCAGTAGGAGACTCAGCGCGAAGCGAAGCTGCCGCGACGAACAGGATCAACCAGCGTAGGATCGACATCGACTTCAAGGTAAAGGGGAAACGCCCAACGCTCAACGCCGAACGCCCAACATTGAACGGAGCCCGGCGTTTGACCTTCGCTGGTAATTTGGCTAGTATGCGTCCCCATTTCCGCTGCTTACTGCGCGGAAACATCGGTGTTCGATTGAGAGTGCCGCTGTACCCCATAGGGAGGCCTACTTATTTTATGGTGCAAATGCAGGATGTGATGCCGAAGGCGATGAAGGACTTCCGCGAAGGAAGCATCGTCAAAGGAACAATTTTGGAGATTCGCCCCCGCGAAGTCCTGGTCGATATCAAGTACAAATCCGAGGGCGTTATTCCGTTGACCGAATTTGAGGATGCCGATTCGCTGGAAGTTGGCGACGAAGTGGACGTCCTCCTAGAGCGGCTGGAAAACGACGAAGGTATGGTCGTTCTTTCTAAAGAGAAAGCCGCTTATCGCCAAAATTGGAACAAGATCGTCGGTGTTTTCGAAGGTGCCGGACTGATCAAAGGCAAGGTGAAGTCAGTGGTCAAAGGCGGCCTGATGGTCAACGTCGGAGTTGAGGCGTTTTTACCGGCGTCCCAGATCGACGTCGTTCCGCCAAAGGATTTGCAGCAATTCGTTGGCAACACCTACGATTTCAAGATCGTCAAACTAAACGATGATCGCAAAAACGTCGTCCTCAGTCGGCGTGAAGTGATCGAGCAGGAACGCAGCGAAAAACGACAAAAATTCATGGAAGGCGTAAACGTGGGCGACCGCGTCCCCGGCACCGTGAAAAACATCACCGACTTCGGCGCATTCATCGACCTGGATGGCATGGATGGTTTGCTGCACGTCACGGATATGACTTGGGGCCGGCTCGGACATCCCAGCGAGTTATTGAAGGTGGGGCAACCGCTGGAAGTCGTTGTGCTTGACATCAACAAGGAAAAAGAGCGCGTGTCGCTGGGACTAAAGCAAACTCAGAAGAACCCGTGGGACCAGATCGAAGAGCGTTTTCCGGCTGGCCAGCGTATCAAGGGGAAGATCACAAACCTCGTTCCGTACGGTGCATTTGTTGAGATCGAGGAAGGCGTAGAAGGCCTCATTCACGTTTCCGAACTTTCGTGGACAAAACGGATCATGCGCCCCTCGGATATTCTGAGCGTCGGCCAGGAAGTGGAAGCTGTAGTGCTCGGCGTGAACAAAGAGGAACAGAAAATTTCATTGGGTCTGCGCCAGCTCGAACCGAATCCGTGGGATGAAATTGAGAAGAAGTTCACCATCGGCAGCCAGGTAAAGGGCAAGATTCGCAACATGACTGCCTACGGGGCGTTCGTAGAGCTGGAGGAAGGCATCGATGGCATGATTCACGTGTCCGATTTGAGCTGGACTCGCAAGATCAATCATCCGAGCGAGACGTTTAAGAAAGGGGACGAAGTTGAGGCCGTCGTGATCGACATCGACAAAGTAAATCAGCGGATCAGTCTCGGGGTGAAGCAGCTCACGGACGACCCATGGAAGACGATCGATGAGAAATACAAGATCGGCGACCTTGTGAAGGGTAAAGTGACCAAGCTCGCCAGCTTCGGCGCATTCGTGCAACTGCAGGACGACATCGACGGGCTCGTGCACATTTCGCAATTGAGTGAAGATCACATCGCAAAAGTGAAAGACGTGCTTAAGGTTGGTCAGGAAGTGGAGGCGCGTGTGATTAAAGTGGATAAAGTCGAGCGCCGCATCGGATTGTCGATCAAAGCTGCGAACTATTCTGAAGAAGAATTGCGCAAAGAAGTAGAGTCGTTTGACACGCTCCGCCCTGGCGAAGACATGGTCGGCTTGGAAAAGGCCTTCGCCGCCGCCGAGCAGGAAGAATATCGCCCCGGGGATTCCAAACGCGCGCCAAAGGAATCAACGGAACCGAAGCGCGAGTCGAAGAAAAAATAGACTTCCGAATTTTTTCTCGCCTGCAGGAGACACTCTGAGGAAAATCTGACTCAGAGTTCATGCAAGTCCGGCTTTCTCAATCGAAGTGTGGATTTAGAATAATCGCTTCAGCGGTCTTGCTGTTCGCGATAGCTGGCTGCGGAAATGGCAGCATCATTGGCAAATGGCGTATGTCCGGTTCGAACGCGACGGTTTGGGAATTTTCGAGTAACGGCGCTGTCCTTCTCGGGGACGTGCGTGGCAGATACAAATTCGGTGACCAGGATCGCATCAAGATCGAGACGCCGTTCGCAACGACAGTTTATCTGGTGAAAATTTCCAGCGACCAGCTCGTGCTCGAGGAGCCCGGCGGCTCGAAGCTCGAGTTTACCAAGATAAGCGAAACGCAGCGCTGATTTCTCGGCAGATAGCACTCGAAAACGCTGAAAGAATTCGGCCGGCGGGACGCCCGCCGGCCTCACAGCCGAGATGGCTGCGCTACTTTTCTTAGAACTCTGCGCTGCCAGGGGTACGAGCGAAGGGGATTACGTCGCGAATGTTTGGAACGCCGGTGATGAACATCACCATTCGCTCGAAACCGAGGCCGAACCCGGAGTGCGGCACAGTGCCGTAACGACGAAGATCGAGATACCATTTGTAATCCGCCGGATCCATGTTGTGCCGGCGCATATTTTCCTCCAGCATTTCGAGTCGCTCTTCACGTTGGCTGCCGCCCACGATTTCGCCGATGCCAGGTACGAGCAAATCCATCGCGGTGACTGTTTTTCCATCATCGTTCACACGCATGTAGAAAGGTTTGATCTCCTTCGGAAAATTGAAAACCGTGACTGGACACTTGAAATGTTTTTCGGTCAACCAGCGCTCATGCTCCGACTGCAGGTTCAGTCCGTAGTCGATCGGGAACTCAAATTGTTGGCCGCTCTTTTTTAGAAGATCGACAGCCTCAGCATACGTAATCCGCTGAAACGGCCGATCAATGACGAAATCTAGTCGGGCAAGTAACTCCTTGTCCACGAATCTGGCGAACAGTTCCATCTCCTCGCTGCAATGCTTTCTCGCATCTGCGATCAAATACTTAACGAATTCTTCGGCGAGATCCATGTTGCCGTCCAAATCGCAAAACGCCATCTCCGGCTCAATCATCCAGAACTCACTCGCATGGCGGGACGTGTTGGAGTTCTCGGCCCGGAACGTGGGGCCGAAAGTGTAAACTTTGGACAGCGCCAGAGCGAACGCTTCCGCTTCCAGTTGACCGCTGACGGTCAGATAAGTCGGCCGGGCGAAGAAATCCTGGGCGAAATCGATCTCCCCGTTTTTCTGCGGCGGATTCTTGATGTCGATCGTGGAAACGCGAAACAATTCTCCCGCGCCCTCACAATCGCTGCCGGTGATAATTGGTGTGTGGACATAAACGAAACCGCGTTCCTGGAAAAACTGATGAACGGCAAAGGCCAGGCGGCTGCGCACGCGAAAAATGCTGCTGAAGAGATTTGAGCGAGGGCGCAGGTGAGCGATTTCGCGGAGAAATTCAGGCGTGTGCCCCTTTTTCTGGAGCGGGTAGGAATCATCCGCAGTTCCAACAATGTCGATTGTTTCCGCAACCAGTTCCCAGTTTTGCCCTTTGCCCTGAGAAGCGACCAGCACGCCAGCGACACTAATGGATGCGCCGGTTCCAAGCCGTTGCACCGCAGCGTAATTCGGCAATGTATTTTTCGCGATGACCTGAAGACTCCGCAGCGACGAACCGTCATTCAGCTCGATAAACGAGAAATCTTTCGAATCGCGCCGCGTTCGCACCCAGCCCTGAACCTGAATTGCCGCGATGGGAGCACTGCTTTGTAAAGCATCCTTGATCGAGGTCGAAGAACGAAGTTTATCCATACATTCAAGCAAACGCTCAACGTTCAACGCTCAACACCCAACGTTCAACTCCAGCCATTTCGCTTTGCGAACCCCGCCGCTGAAGTGCTTCACACGCGCTACCGCGCCGTCCGAGAGGTCGGCGGCTACAAAAACTAACTGAGCGGCAGCCAATTGCCTGGTTGAGGCGGCGCCTTAACGCCATTGAGAGATAGATACGTATATTCCTGCAAAAGCCGTTCGTAATCGTCCAGCAGTCTCATGGCATCGTTGGGCTTAAGGCGATCGGTTTTGATCGCCTCATCGACTTGCGACTTTAGTAGCCGCATCAACTCGACTTTGTCCCACTGCGTCATGGCGAGAACTTCGCCAATCGTGCTGCCCTCAATCACTTCCTCAATGTACCAGCCGGATTCTTCGTCGGGATCGAGGAAAACATGCACTTCTGTGACGCGGCCGAACAAATTGTGGAGATCACCCATGATGTCCTGGTAAGCACCAACCATAAAAACGCCCAGATAATATATTTCTCCGGGTTGAATCCGATGCAGCGGCAGCGTCTCCTTTACGTCCTGCAAGTCGGTGAACTTGCAGACCCTGCCGTCTGAATCACAGGTAATGTCCACGATGGTGCCGTGGCGATCGGGTGGCGTGTTGAGACGATGGATCGGCATGATGGGGAACAACTGGCCGAGCGCCCAGTGATCGAGCAGCGACTGGAACACAGAAAAATTGCAGATGTACTGATCGCCCAGCGTTGTTTCGAGCTGCTTCACCTCATCGGGAACATAACGAAGGCCGCGATGCATATTAACGATTTGATGCGCGACCTGCCAATAAACGGTGTCGATCTTCGCCTTCGATTCGAGATCGAGCAGGCCGAGATCGAAAGTTTGCTGCGCTTCCTCCTTTATCTGTTGGATGTCGTGCAGACTCTCAAGACGATTTCCGCGCTTTAAGCGCTGTTTCACGTCGAGGATGTCACCTACCAGTTTGTGATCTTTCTCGCTGGCTTCGACTTTCAGCTTCGGCGTAGTTTTTTCGATCGAGCTAAACGCTTCCAACACCAGCACGGAATGATGCGCAACAATGGCGCGCCCGCTTTCACTCACAATAGTCGGATGCGAGACACCTTCGGAGTCGCACACATCCATGATATTCCACACCACGTCATTGGCGTATTCCTGGAGCGAATAATTCGTCGAGCTGTCGAAATCACTACGCGAGCCATCGTAGTCCACGCCGAGGCCACCACCGACATCCAGATAACCGAGTTCGTGTCCGAGTTTGCAAAGCTTTGCGTAATAGCGCGCACCTTCGCGCACGGCTCGCTTGATGGTTGAGATATCAGGCACCTGCGATCCGACGTGGAAATGAAGCAGCTTGAGGCAGTGCGTCAGCCCGGCATCCTTCAACATTTGACTCGCGGCAACCAGATTGGTGGTATCGAGACCGAATTTGGCGTTCTCGCCGCCGCTTGGCGACCATTTGCCTGCGCCTTTGCTATACAGGCGAGCACGAATGCCAATGTAGGGTTCGAGGCCGACCTCCTTTGATGCGCGAATGATCTGCTCCAGCTCTTCGAGTTTTTCCGCGACGATAATAACCGGCTTGCCAAGTTTGCGGCCAAGCAGTGCGATGCGAATAAAAGCGGGATCTTTATAGCCGTTGCAGATGATCAAGCTCTCAGGGTCTTTCTGCATGGCAAGCGCGGCAACCAGTTCCGGCTTGCTGCCTGCTTCGAGCCCAAAGTGAAATTGTTCGCCCGCATCGACAATTTCCTCAATGACCTCGCGCAACTGATTGACTTTGATGGGAAAAACGCCGCGATATTGATTGAGATAACCGAATTCAGCGATCGCGCTCTGAAATGCGCGATTGATCGATTCAACGCGGTGCCGGAGCAAATCCTGAAATCGAACCAGCAATGGAAAACCGAGATTTCTGGCGCGCGCCTCATTGACTATTGCCAGAAGATCGATGGAACCACCGCCATCCTTTAGCGGTTTCGCCTCCACGTTCCCGGCTCTGTTGACAGTAAAATAACCCTCGCCCCATCCATCGACGTTGTATGTGGTGATGGCGGACTCCAAGTCCCATTCAGTTTTCATTTCGATTTCTCACCCTTGAAAGTTCGAAGCCGCATATTCAATCAGCGCGTCGAACATTCAAGCGCCGCGGCCAAAAATTTCGTTTAACTCATATGTGCCTTGCGGCGGATCAGACCGAGGTAGCGTGTACAGTCCGCCGCTTGTTTTTCATTTTCGCGCGGGTACCGTTGCATCGATGAACAAGACGGTGATCGAGGTGCAGGTGCGGGCGGTTTTACCGACAAGCGGCGGGTGCGCGGTGTTTATCGGCAACAACGAAAAAGTGTTCATCATCTATGTTGATCAAACGGTGGGCAGCGCGATCACCATGTTCATGCGGCAGATCACCAAGGAGCGTCCTCTTACCCACGATTTGATGGGACATTTGATGACGGCCCTCGGCGCAAAAGTCGATCGAGTGATTATCAATGATCTAAAAAATGCCACTTATTACGCGCGGGTCATTATTCGTGTTCAAAACGAGTTGCAGCAGAAAAAAATTATCGAGCTGGATGGCCGGCCGAGCGATTGCATCGCCATGGCCACCCAGCAGAAGGCTCCGATCTATGTGAGTCAGGAGGTCTGGGATGAAGTGGACGATATGACCGACGTTTTGCGCAAGATGGAGGAAGAGGGACTGAGACCTGAATCCGAAACGGAAGAGTGAACACCGTTGAACGTTGAAGGGTTGAAGCGGTTTGAAATCGCCGAGAACAGCTCGCTTTAACGCTTCAACGGTTTAACGATTCAACGCGGGCGTTAGCCCAAAAGATCACCGTAGCGTTTGTCCGCCAATTCCAGGCAACGCGCCAGGATTTCGGATGCAGTGTCGAGCTTGAATGTTTCCTCAACCAGTTCGCGACATTCCGGAATTGTCAGACTTTGCACGGCTCGCTTGACCCTTGGCACGAGGATTGCGGCCGTGCTGAGCTCGTCCATGCCGAGACCGAGCAAGAGCGGGGTGAGCGCGATATCTCCTGCCATTTCGCCACAGACGCCAACCCAAAGATTGTGGTCGTGGGCAGCGTCGGCGATCATTTTTAGCAAACGCAGTACTGCCGGATGCGTCGGCTGGTAAAGATGCGCGATCTTCTCGTTCACGCGATCGACCGCAAGCGCATATTGAATCAGATCGTTTGTTCCGATACTAAAAAAATCGACCTCGGGTGCGAGTACGCTTGCGCAGATGGCCGCACTCGGGATCTCTATCATCGCCCCAACCTCGAGTCGTTCGGCCATATCGATTTTGGAACTGCGCAATTCCACTTTGCACTCATCGAGCACCGCGATCGCGCGGCGCAGCTCCTCCAACCCGGAGATCATCGGAAACATGATTTTGACGTTACCGACGGAGCTGGCACGCAGAATAGCGCGCAACTGCGTCTTAAATATGTCTATGTTCTCAAGACAGAAGCGGATCGCGCGCCAGCCAAGAAACGGGTTTAATTCGTCGGCGATATCTACTGTCCCCGGCGCCAATTTGTCGCCGCCGAGGTCAAACGTTCGAATAATCAGCGGATCCGGCCGGACGCGCTCCGCAACTTTTCGGTAGATTTCGTATTGTTCGTCTTCAGTTGGCAGACTAGGTCGGTTCAAATACAGGAACTCGGTGCGATAAAGTCCGACGCCCTCGGCGCCGTTCGCCTTCACTGCATCGACGTCTCCAGGCAACTCGATGTTTGCCGAGAGAACAATGTGGCGGCCATCGCGGGTGGTTGAGGTTGTCTCGCGCAGCTCTTTCAGTTTCGCCGTGACCTTGGCTCTTCTTGATTCGATCTCCGCGTACTGCGCAAGGATTTTTGGTGTCGGATCCACGATCAACCAGCCGTCATTCCCATCAAGGAGCACGTGCTGGCCGGTCTCGAGTTTTGCAGTGATATCGTGCAAGCCGACGATCGCCGGGATATTGAGTGAACGCGCCAGAATCGCCGTATGCGAGGTGCGGCTCCCGAGGTCGGTCGCGATCCCGAGCACGTTGGCTCGGTTGATGTTTGCTGTGTCCGAAGGAGTAAGATTATGCGCGACCAGAATGTGCGGCTCGGTCAGGGCAAGAAATGCCTTCGGAGCTTTACCCTGTAGGTTGCCAATTACGCGCTTTGTAACGTCCTGGATATCAAGCGCGCGCTCTCGCAGGTAGGGATCATCGATTCTATTCAGGGTCTCGGCGTATCGCGTGGCGACTTCCTGGAAAATCCATTCCACATTGCAAAGATCGGTCTCCAGTTTCCGAAGCACTTCGTCGATCAGGGTGCGGTCCTCGACTACGAGCAGGTGAGCATCGAAGATGGCAGCATCTTTCGCCCCGATCGATTCTGCAATGCGCTGTTGCATCTGCAGAATCTGCATGCGTGTTTGAATAAGGGCCGTTTCGAAGCGCGCGATTTCATCCCCGACTTGGGAAGGCGCAATGCGGTAACGCACGACCTCCTCCAGTTCATCGCGGGCGACATGGACCCTGCCGCGGGCGATTCCAGGCGAGACGCCAGCTCCTTCAAACCGAATTTCTTTTGGCGTATTCTCGCCGCTCATCCACTTGGGAGAGTAAGGCAGATGTCAAACATTGCGAACTCAGCGTTGCAGTCGGCATGAGTTGTTGCATGCGTCCTCTGGATCACACAGGGGGGGATTGATCTGATTAATCTTCGTTGAAGCGCTCGTTGATCAGTTGCTCCAGCTCCTCCATCGCTTTTTCGGCATCCGGCCCTTCGCAACGAATACGCAGTTTCGATCCCTGGCCGGCGGCCAGCATCATCAACCCCATGATACTTTTGCCATTCACCTCCTCGCCTTCTTTCGA
>DATASP010000133.1:0-4949 GCA_036269155.1 Candidatus Udaeobacter sp. | reverse complement strand
GCACGCGCACGATCCATTCTTCCTCCATCTCTTGATCATCAAGCATCATGCATCCAGAATCCAGCATTAGCCTCTCCAATGAAGCTGCTGCTCATCGATGGTCATTACTACGTTTACCGGTCGTTTTTCGCCATACCGAATCTCTCCAATTCCCGCGGCGAACCGACCAACGCGATTTTCGGCTTCACGAAAACGCTGCGGCTAATGCTGAAACACTTGCAACCTGACTTAGGCGCAGTGGTATGGGACGAAGGCGTGCCGCAGAAGCGGGTAGAACTGCAACCCGCGTACAAGGAGACGCGCAAAGAAATGCCCAAGCCGATGATCCCGCAGCTCGAGTTCATTCAGAAACTCACACCTTTGTTGGGCTTTAGAAACATTTCCCTTCCCAATACCGAGGCCGATGATTTGATGGGCTGTTATGCTATCGCCGCATGCGAGCGGCCTGGGATGGAAGTCGTGCTCGCAACCAACGACAAGGATCTGTATCAACTGGTAGGTCCGTGCGTGAAAGTCTATACCACAGCGAAAGCGGACCTTGCGTCACCCAAGGATGCATTCGCATTGCTCAGCGAAGATCAAGTCACTGTAAAATGGGAGGTTCCGCCCAAGCTCATTGGCGATGTTCTCGCGTTGACCGGCGATTCAGTTGACAACATTCCCGGGGTCGGCCTTGGCCGCAAGACCGCCGCGGCGTTGATTCGCGAGTTCGGCGGGTTAGAGCCGTTGTTGAACAATATCGACAAGGTGAAAAGCGAGCGAACGCGGGAGAAACTCGCCAGCGGTCGCGAGCAGATATTGCAAAACAGAAAAATGGTCGATCTCGATTGTCGCCTTGAATTGCCTGTGCCGATCGACCAACTTCGGATCGAAGCCGATTACCCTGCCCTGATCGCTGCTTTGGAAACCTGCGAGTTCAAATCGCTCCTTCAAGAGGTGCGCGACGAAGCTAATCATGCTGGGCCTTACATCCAAAACCAACTTCTTTAATCAATCCCGGGAAACATGCCGGCGACGCTTCTAAGCGGCTCCCCGTGTCGTTGTCGCGTAACTAGCTAATTGGTAGCAACTAACGCCAGACACGAATTTCTAGTAAAAAATTCGAACAAACTGTGCGACCTGTTGTCAAAGTTAACAGGTTAAGGCGATTCGGGTGGTTGCACGATTTCTTAGATTCGTTGTTTCTCCTTAGCGTGCGCTGCCCGAATCTTTTTTTGTACTGATTCGCGCCAAAGAGGACGTAAAAGGCTTCGAGTGGCGCGGCTTGGCGAGAACGGTGGGGGGCCAGTTTTGAGGCAGGGGAGCTGATAGACCCAATCGCATTTCGCGCGTATCATTCGCCATCTTCCTGTGCAGATGACGTCTGACCGTTACGATCCGATCGCCGCCGCTCTTAAGGAAGACATTGGCGACGGCGACGTCACTACTGATTTCTTCGTGTCAGAAACGCTGCACGCAACCGGACGCATCATTGTGCGCGAAAAAGCAGTCGTTGGCGGCACCGGAGCAGCTGCTGAAGTTTTTCGGCAGGTCGATCCTTCGACTGATGTCGAGATTAGTCATAGTGATGCCGATGAGGTTGCGGCCGGCGACGTGATCATGGAGGTGCGCGGCCTGGCGCGCTCGATTCTCAAGGCGGAACGGGTGGCGCTGAATTTTTTGCAACGTCTCTGTGGCATAGCAACCCTCACGCGCGAATTTATCAATGCTATCGAGAAGCATTCGGTCAAAATACTTGATACGCGCAAAACCACTCCTGGGTTACGCGCTTTAGAAAAAGCTGCCGTAGTTGCTGGTGGTGGTGTCAATCACCGTTTCGGTTTGTACGACATGGTGCTTATCAAGGATAATCACCTTGGTACTCTCGGAGGGCTCTCCACTTTTGCGGATCGAATTCGTCGCCTCCGGCAGGAACGACCGAACATTCGCATTGAAGTAGAAGCGGACGACCTTGAACAGGTCCGCGCTTTCGTCGAGATAGACGGCATAGATGTTATCCTCCTCGACAACATGACGCCGGCGCAAATTCGGGAAGCTCTGGCGTTGAGAAGGAACAATATCAAGTTTGAAGCAAGCGGCGGCATCACATTGAAAAATGTGAAGCGTGTGGCAGCCACGGGAGTCGATTTCATTTCCATTGGCGCGCTAACGAACGCCGCCCGCGCGATCGATATCGGGCTGGAAATGACGTATGTTCCAGGCTGAGACGTCGGATCGGCTGATCGCCGATGAACTGCAAACCCACTCCCCCCACGCCACGATCGGCAGGCAGATCATTGTGCTCCAGCAAACCAGCTCAACTAACGACGCGATTTTGGAAACCGCGACTACAAACTCAAACCCAGGCTTGGTTCTGTTTGCCGAACATCAAACTGCCGGACGTGGTCAGCGTGGCAACCGGTGGGAATCGGCGGCGGGCAAAGGCCTTTGGTTTTCCATTCTTTTGCGGCCAGGAATTCAAATCGACGAGTCTGGCAGGCTGACAATTTGGGCGATCGAAGCTGTTTCGGACGTTATACGAACCGAGTTTTCTCTCGAACCCGGGATCAAGTTGCCCAATGACGTTCGGCTTTCCGGGCGCAAAGTAGCAGGCGTGCTGGTGGAGATGCGCGCGCAAGAGAAGGCGCCGCACCTGGCTGTCGTGGGAATCGGAATTAACGTGAATCAGTCACTGGAAGATTTCCCACCGGAATTGCAAAGCCGCGCGGTCTCGCTTGGCATGGCGCTGGGAAGACCAGTTGATCGCCGACAGCTTGCAGTCGCACTGCTGCGATACTTGGATAAGACGTATCGCGAACGCTTCACGGCCGAGGCGCTACAAAGTTAGGACTGCTGCGCCAGCCATTCCCGATAAACCTGCGGCGAAATCTCCGATGGCTTGATCTCGCTCCGTCCACCCCAGAAGACGTTTGTGTACGATACAGGGATGCCGCTCGACTGAAGATGCTGATCAATGGCCGCCTTATGATTGAGGAGCAGTTGTTTATCGGTGCCGTGCGCCACAGCCATGATGTTGACGTTGTTGAATTCCGGACCGGCTTCGCGCCAGTAGCAATGAGTTAGAATGTGGTGACGGCCTACCTCGCCGCCGGCTTCAATTTCACGGCCGGGCGACACCGCCCAATGAAACAGCGCGTTGAACCTGGTGACGCGTACACCGCCAGCCGATGGTTTGACATGTTCCAGAAAAGTTGAAAAACGCCCAATGATCCTTCGCACGTTCAGTTCTTCGGCCACCCGATAGAATTCCTCCAGTGATACGCCGGCTTCCTTCGCACGCGTAACCCACGGCGACGGCCCGATCTCTTCTGGAGTAAATTCGCGCTTGAGCGCGAGCAAGACACTCCACTCGCGCTCGCTAAGATCGACCATTTGCACCGGAATCATCTTCGCCGGCTGATCGGCCCTACTACCGGGCTCAATTGTTTTGCGGCGAACATGACCGACTCCGAGAGTGAAAATTCCTTTCGCCGGCATCAGCCGAAAACGCTCCGCGCCGACTTTCCCTGCCAGCAATTCACAATGCGCTTGCAGCGAAAACCCCTGAGGAACCTTCACAGTCGTCCAAAGTTTATAGTCCGATCCGGCGCTGACAGTATCGGTGGAGCGCAGCACCACGTGACCCGAGAACGGATCGCGCTGAAACATCCACTCGAAGGCGGCCTCGATTTTGTCCTCAGGGAGTTTCCACGCGACCAGCGCGCCCGCGGCGAGATTCGTTGCAAGCAGAGTTTGCCTGACGCGCCGGATCGTTCCTGCACGCAACATCGCGGCAATCCGCGCCATCACAATATCGACACCTACACGTGAGCGGGCTGCAATCTCCTCGAATGGCTCGCGCACGAATCCTTCAATTTTGTCCTCGGAAATCGCGAGAATCTTCGCGTTGATTGGATCATTGTGCTCGACAGGCAGCATGCCAATTAATCCGACGCGCGGGCGGACTTGTCCAACCGTACGCGCGGCGCTTTTTAGATCGCGCAAACAAACACGGCCGCAAAGTGACAGCTAGTGCCGGCGAGCACGAACAGATGCCAAACGAAATGGGCATAGCGCAGTCGCTCGTTGGCGAAAAATAAAGTGCCCGCGGTGTAAGCGATGCCGCCGGCGATTAACCATAACACCGCCGACCACGGAACCGCCAGCGCAAGCGGACGTATGAGGATGAGTCCAAGCCACCCCGTCCCGAGATACAGCGTCATTGCAAGTTTCCGATGACGCAGCGGGCCGCGTGTTGCTTTCATGACGACGCCGAAAAGAGCGAGGGTCCAGACGATACCGAGCATGGTTAGGCCGCCAGCGTCGCGCAACGGACCCAGCGCAAATGGCGTATACGTTCCCGCAATTAACAAAAAAATCGCCGAGTGATCGATTACTTGGAGAATGGATTTCACCCGCGTCCGCGGCCAGGCGTGATACAGCGTCGACCCAAAATACACGAGCAACATCGTCGCGATAAAAATGATCGTACCAACAAGAAAAAAGGCGCTGGCATGGCGGAACGCTGCGAGAAGCAGAATCGGCGCGCCGATCATAGCTCCCACGAGTCCCATCGCGTGGCTGATACTGTTCGCCAGTTCCTCGCCAGCTGATTGCGTGCGACTCGGCAAGGCCAGCGACTGGTCGACAACATTCATTCCAAAGCGTCATGCAACCCGCATCGAGCGCTTTTGCCAAGCAAAAATGATGACTTCGTGTTAGGCATTGAGCGTTCGGTTTTTTCATGATCAAAGCGATTTTCTTCGATGCAGTCGGAACACTCTTCAGGCTAACGAAGACCGTAGGAGATCATTACGCCTATGTCGCCAGCGAAGTCGGATTAGATCTGGATGCGCACAATCTCGAGCGCGCGTTTCACAGTGCCTGGAATCAAATGCCGCAACGCGCCGCCATCGATGGTCCGCGCGAGAATGACGACAAAGAGTGGTGGCGTGAGCTTGTCGATCGTG
>DATASP010000132.1:0-4708 GCA_036269155.1 Candidatus Udaeobacter sp. | reverse complement strand
CGCGTTAGCAACTCGGGTGGGCGGCGCGCGTCTTTGTGCCCCTGGCAATATCGCCAGCCCTCCTCCTCGTTATCCGCAGTCTGAGCTTGATAGTTTCCTGGAATCGACTCGAACATGAAACGTTTGCCATCGTTGTTGAGCAGGATTCCGCCTTCGCCGCGCACGCCTTCGGTGACCAAAATTCCCATGACGCTCGGCGGCCAAACCATTCCAGTGGGATGAAATTGAATAAATTCCATGTCGACGAGTTCTGCGCCGGCCTCATATGCGAGAGCGTGACCATCTCCGGTGTATTCCCAGCTATTACTCGTAATTTTGTAGGCGCGGCCAATCCCACCGGTAGCCAGTACTACTGCTTTCGCGCGGAAAATTTTGAATCGACCACGCTCACGCTCGTACCCAAAGGCACCTACCACGCGGTCGCCGTCTTTGAGCAGCGAAAGAATGGTGTGCTCCATGTACACATCAATCCCCTGGTGAACGCCATGGTCTTGCAATGTGCGGATCATTTCCAAGCCGGTGCGATCGCCCACATGTGCTAACCGCGGATATTTGTGGCCACCGAAATGTCTTTGCAGAATTCGGCCGTCCTTGGTGCGATCGAAAACGGCCCCCCACGCTTCAAGCTCGCGGACCCGATCGGGCGCCTCCTTCGCGTGCAGCTCCGCCATGCGCCATTGGTTCACATATTGACCGCCGCGCATTGTATCGGCGAAATGCACCTTCCAATTGTCGCGTTCATCGACATTAGCCAGTGCCGCCGCGATTCCGCCCTCCGCCATTACCGTATGCGCCTTGCCTAACAACGATTTGCAAACCAGACCAACGCGCACACCCGCAGCGGAAGCTTCAATCGCAGCGCGCAATCCTGCACCTCCTGCGCCGATGACAAGAACATCGTGTTCAAGAGTTTCGTAATCGGGCATGGGAGTCGTTGAAGCCTTAAAGCGTTGAAGCGTTGAAGCGTTCGTCCGCGAGTAATTTAGTCCGCTTCAAGGCATCTCGCTTCATCGCTTAAACGATTCTGAAGTCGTGCCAGACTCCCATTGCGCAGAGGCGCACGTAAAGATCGGCGAAGCCAACCCAGAACAAACTCATCCACGCCCAAAGCATGTGGCGACGATTGAAACAAGTCACGCACGAGTATGCGCGATAGCAGGTTGGCGACCTGGAAAATTGATCTAAAAATCCTCCGGCCAAATGTCGCAGCGAATGACAGCCAACGGTGTAGCCTCCGAGCAAGACAACGTTGATTGCGAGCACAATCGTGCCGACGCCAATGCCAAATCCATTTGAAAACCAAAAGGCTTTCCAAACGTCGTAGGCCAAAACCAACAGGAAAAGGATTGCCAGATAGAGAAAATAGCGATGCACATTCTGCATTATGAGCGGGAACGATCGTTCGCCCCAGTAGCTCTTGCGCGGCTCACCGACGGTACACGCCGGCGGATCGGCCCAGAACGCTTTGTAATATGCGCCGCGATAGTAGTAACAGGTGACACGAAATCCCCCGGGCGCCCACAGAACCAGCAGAGCGGGAGAGAAAATGAGCCAGCCGGGCCACCAGGTCGGTTTCGGTCCAAACCAGCTGTGTGGCGAATCGCCCAAAATTTCAGGTGAATAGAACGGCGAGATGTAATTGCCGGAGAAATAATTCTTTCCCTGAAACGCAGCCCAAGTGGAATAGATAATGAAGATTGACAATCCAATAAAAACCAGGAGGGGCTGGGTCCACCATACATCGGCGCGCATCGTCTCGCCGAATGAACGCCGTGGTGCGACCCTCACCTCCATCCTCTCCCTGCCAGGGAGAGGAGGACGCGAAGCGCCAGGTGAGGGTGCTTCGGGTGCGAGCTCAGCGTTCATTCGTTATCGGCCCCTTCCACCGGTAGCTTTGCTTTTTTCCACGCTTCCCAACTGCCGGGCACATTCCAAAGTTCGTTAAACCCTTGCTGCTTCAAAATGCTCGTGGCGATGCTTGCGCGGTAGCCGCTCCCGCAGTAAACCGCGGTCGGTTTGTTGCGATCGAGCTCCTTGATCCGGTTACGCAAGTCCGGGACATAAACGTGATGCGCTCCCGGGACATGTCCCCTTCCCCACTCACCGGGTGAACGCACATCGATGACCTGCAACGAAGACCTTTGCTCATTCAGCTCGTGGACGCTCATTTGCCCGATTCTTTCCAGCGAAAATCCCGCCGCGTGCCACGCCTTCATCCCGCCGATCAAATACCCGGCGAACTTCGTGTATCCGGTCCGAACAAACAAACGCACGATTCTTTCCAGTTCGTCGTCATGTTCGAGCACGAGAAGAATTGGCTTTTCTGGATCGAGCATCCAGCCCGCCCAAATAGAAAGAATGGGTGTGCCGCCGATGTTGAGCGCGCCGGCGATGTGACCGCCGCCAAATGCGAGCATGTTGCGCACATCAACGAGGACGCCAGCCTTTTTTTCGATGGCGTCTTTGAACACCTTGGGCGGAAGACCGGGAACGCGTGGAAGGTTCCCGAGCACTTTCGGGCCCTCAGTATTCACTTTTTTCATTAAGGGATAGTAATGCGGGACGGGTGGCGCGGTTTTGATTGCATAGTCGGTGAAACTTTTCGCGTCAGTGAATTGCAAGAATTTGTTAAACTTCCGCTCGTACCCAATCGTGCTGCTCAAGCGCGCACCGATATCCGCCCCGCATGGTGAGCCGGCGCCGTGGTTGGGGTAAATCATTACGTGATCGGGCAGGTTCAGGTAAAAATCGCGCAGCGTGTGGAATTGTTGTTCGGCGAGCTTTGTGGTGTGTTTCTCGCCTAGCAAGTCTGGACGCCCCGCGGAAGAAACAAAAAGGGAATCACCTGTGAGCACTGCCCACGGCTCGTCGGGGTGATCAGCCTCCGCAAGCAAATAGGACATATGCTCTGGTGTATGCCCCGGAGTATGCCGCGCGGTCACTAACACCTCACCGAATGTGAATCGATCGCCATCTTTTAGTTTCTCCGGTGAAAATCCGTATTCTGCCCCACCTTCTCCGCTGGCGTAAATCTTCGCGAATTCGAGGCGCGCGCACAGTTCGCGTGAGCCACTCACGAGATCGGCATGAATATGCGTTTCAAAAATGTGCGTGATCGCCACGCCGGCTTCACGCGCCGTCTCAATGTAAACATCGCAGTCCGCGCGTGGATCAAATACCGCTGCGACTCCTTCATCATCGTCGCCGACCAGATAGGAAAGCTCAGCGATACCTTCAGTCTGAATGGTTTTAAAAACGAGCGACATCTGTCGAGATTTAACGCGAATCGGCAGCGAACTTCAACAAGATCGACGTTACAGTCGAAACTCTGGGGAGCACAGGCTGCCAGCCTGTTGTTTTCGGCAGCCTGCCGAAAAGCTCTTGAACGTTCATCTCGGAAGCTTTTTTGCAACGTTGGAGTGTCGTCGGCAAGCTGCCGACGACTGCAGGTTCGCCACGGCGAATCCGTCCTGTGGCGGACTAGCAGCCTGCGCTCCCCAGAAGACTCACTGCACTTGGACCATAACCGGCAGCAAATGGTTGATCATGTAGGTACCCCGATCGCGATCGCGTTGCACTGGTTGCGTTCGACCCAGTGAATCCGTTGCGCGAGCAATCAGCGTTTGTCTTCCAAGCGCGGTCGGCGTTTGCCAATTGAATTCCCAAAGCCGCCAGGCGTTTGGTTTCGATTCACCGAGCAGTTTCGCCTCGGTCCACGTCGCACCGCCGTCCGTGCTCAGTTCCACCTTCGTGATTTCGCCATTGCTCGTCCATGCGGCACCGTGAACACGCACCCTGGAATTTGCCGGAACAACGTCGCCTTCAGCGGGCTCGGCGATTTGCGCTTTGACCTGCATTTCCGTCAGCGGTGTAAGCTCTGCGATTGCCTTTTGCCTCTTCCAGTAAGCGTAATCAATCGTCTGATAATATCCCGTGAACGGCTGCTCAATGACGATGATGCGCTGCAGCCATTTCACCGAGGCCATCGCGTACCAGCCAAGGACGATCGCGCGCACCGGGAACCCGTGCTCAGGCGGCAGCTCGCGACCGTTCATTTTGTAAGCGAGCAACACATCAGCACGCGCTTTCTCAACAGGAATGCTACGGGCAAATTTCAACTCGCCAGGCGGACTCTTCGGATCTTCGAGCATCCCGCCATCCGCTCCTTCCAAAACCACGTGACGGCCGTTTGTTTTCGCGTGGGCGCGATCAAGCAGGATCGACAATGGCACGCCGGTCCATTCCGCGGTGCCGACCGCGCCAAGGCCCCATTGCACTCCTTTTACTTTTGGTTCGAGCAAGCTACGATTGTTGCCGGCGCATTCCAGCGTCGCCGGAATGGTCACGGATTCTAACTGGAGCAGCTCTTCGTAATTGATGGCGAACGAATTCTCGACCTCACCCTCTATGCGCAGCCACCACGCATCTCTATCGATCGATGGAATCGGAAAATGCGTGCGAACATAAAACGACTCAGTGGGGGTGAGAAAGCCCTCCAGCGTTTGGAATGGCATTTCGAGGTTTAGCGGATTTTCGCCCCGCACGATTTTGCCGGCAATGAACTTCTGTGAATCCGCGGCCATTACACGATCTCTCAGTTGGATTTCCTTGTTGAAATGAAAACGTCCTTGCGCGGAAATTTCTCGAACAAAGATGCTGGCTTGTTGAAATTCGTCGCCAAAACGTCCACCGGATTACCTGCAATCCA
>DATASP010000131.1:0-3167 GCA_036269155.1 Candidatus Udaeobacter sp. | reverse complement strand
CCAGCCAGCCGGCTTAAATGATAGCCAACCCAATAATAGAAATTCATTCGCCGAGCGCGCGATTTGTGATCTGAACATCGCCCATCGGCAAACCCATTTGCTCAAGCCGCATGATTATCTCCGTCACCACTTGTTCGACCGTCACATGCGAAGTGTCGATCGCGTACGCGTCTTTCGCTTTCACGAGCGGTGAGACGGCCCGTGAGACATCATCGCGATCGCGAATGGTGATTTCGTCGCGCTCACCTTGTGCGGCACGACGTTGCAGACGCACGTCAGGAGAAGCATCAATATAGAATTTGTAAGGGGTGTCGGGGAAAACGACCGATCCAATGTCCCGGCCTTCGATTACAACATCATGCCCTTGAGCACAGTCATGAAGTCTCTCTGAAACCATTTCGCGAACTCGTGGCAATTTGCTGACACGAGAGACGCTCTCGTTCACACGGTCATCGCGCAAATGCTCGGCGGGATCGGTGTCGTCCAAAACGATGCGCGCCTCACCGTCTTGTACAACACATGCAAGCGCTGCTGAATCGAGCGCTTGAGCGATGCGTTCGTTCGCCTCCGGCGGAATTCTGTTTTGAAGGAGATGCCAGGTGATCGCTCGATAAATTGCACCCGAGTTGACGTAGATAAAACCGAGTTGTCGAGCAAGCTTCCGCGCGACGCTGCTCTTTCCCGAGGCAGCGGGACCATCAATGGCGATCACACGGTGTTGGGAAGCGTATGATCCCATGTGTAGCTCGTGCCTAACGAAACCTAATTAGCCCTCCTGTGTGGACACAGGAGCGAGTGAACCGATGACGGGCGTGCTGACCTGCATCCGCTTCGGGTTGGTAAATTCTTCCAGAATTGCTTCGAATCCCGGATACGATTCACGAATACATTCGGCATCCTGAATAATCGTCTCACCTTCAGCAAACAGGCCCGCTACGGCAAAGGCCATGGCAATGCGATGATCGCCAAAGCTCTGCAGACGTGCTCCGTGCAACGGCGCTGGTCCATAAATTTCAAGCCCATCACTTAGCTCGGCGACTTGGGCACCCATCGTACGCAGATTGTGTGCAATTGCCGCAATGCGATCGGTTTCTTTAACGCGCAATTCTTCAGCGTGCCGGATAGTCGTTTTGCCGCTCGCCAGAACGCCTGCGATGGACAAAACCGGCAATTCGTCAATGAGCTGTGGCACTTCTTTGCCCTGAATCACGGTGGCTTTTAGCGGTACACCGGTGACTTCCACTACCCCGCGAGGCTCAAGATGCTCGACTTCCTCGACAGCCTCTCGGACGTGTGCACCCATTCGGAGTAGCACGCCCAGCATGGCCGTTCGCGTTTCATTTAATCCAACATCGCGAATCAGCAGATGTCCACGAGGCTGCGCCGCAGCGGCAACCAACCAAAACGCTGCCGAAGAGATGTCACCGGGAATGTCGAAATCCCGCGACTCGGGAACTTGCTCGCCGAAAACGCTAACGTCGCCGCTATCTTCCGTTGTGGTGCGCACCAGGAAATAATTGAGCATCTTCTCCATGTGGTTTCGTGTCGCCACCGGTTCTTCAATCGTGGTCTTACCTTTCGCAAAGAGACCGGCCAGAAGCAGTGCGCCTTTCACTTGTGCGCTCGCCACAGATGGGCGGTATTGAATCCCGCGAAGCGACCCGCCGTGGATGCGCAACGGCGGCGTTCCGTCAGGACCTTCAGCAACAACACTTGCACCCATTTCACAAAGCGGCGCGATCACTCGGTCCATTGGGCGTTTGGACAAGCCCGGACCTCCCACTAGTCGACTTTCGAATTTTTGTCCTGCCAGCAGACCCGCGAGGAGCCGCATGGTCGTGCCCGAGTTGCCGCAATTGATTTCCTGGGCCGGCGCAGTGAGGACCCGTTTCTTTCCATAAACGATCAACGTGGTCGGCTCAGGCTGTTCGATCTTGATTCCCAGCGCTCGCATTGCGTTCACCGTATGCATGCAATCATCGCTCGGTAGAAATCCGCGTAGCGTGCACACGCCGTTGGAGAGAGCGGCTACGATCACCGCGCGATGCGAAATGCTCTTATCGCCCGGCACAGTGATTTCGAGATCGATTCGAGATGCCCGTTTTACCCGCAATTCCATAGAATGAATCTAAACATCCTGATGTTCATGCCGGATGTTCGCATAAGAAAGGTTGTGCAGCGCTAACCCGGCATTCACTCCCCGCATCAGCGAAAGTCCGGGAGCGCTCTCGTTTACGGCACAAGGAAAATCTTGTCGGTGTAAGGATCTTTCACTTCAGTGCCGGGAGGGAATCCTTCCACGTCAATATATTTACCGGGCGAATACGGGCTCTCCACAAGATGCGGTTTGCCGGGGACAGGGATTCCGTACGGATAATCTCCCTTTGCGACCTTTGTCGGCGGCGCGACCGCGGGCGGAGGCGAAGAAGACGCGACCACCGGCGGCGGTGTAGCCATTGGCTGAACTGGTCCATTCGGGTTAAACGGTTGCTGCGGCGGCGGGTATTCTTGCGGTTGAGTCGAAGCGTACGGCGGCGGCCTGTGGTGCTGCGTCGTTGGCGGCGGCGGCTCCTCAGCGCATGAGGCCAAAAAGAAAACCGCGAGGAGAGCAAGCGGGAGTGAAAATTTCATAATGAAAATTTGTGGTAATCGTATCCGGACTCCGACCCGTTGCCAATGATTAAATCACGCTTTGTTCAAGCTGCTGGGATTTGTTGACAAGGAGGAGCACAAATACAATACGCCGGCGTGCGTAATCCGAATCCGAAGTATAGATGCACGACAATTCACAAGCTGAGATTTTAATCATCGACGATGACGCGATGAGTCGCAGGGTGTTGGCCCAACTGCTCAGTGCTGCTGGTTACGATTGCCGTGTCTCAAACGATGGTTCCGAAGCACTGGAGACAATTCACGCGCGTCCGCCTTCGCTTCTACTGCTGGATTTCGACATGCCAGGTCTAAACGGCGCCGAGGTGCTTAAGCGCCTTCGCTCGGACGAGAATCCGACGGTCGCCCAAATCCCGGCTATCATGCTGACGGCACATGGCAGCGACCAAAGCGAGGTCTCCTGTCTCCAGGCAGGTGCGGACGATTTTGTGACGAAGCCTGTCAATGCATCGGTGTTGGGGGCGCGAATTGAGACGCAACTTCGGCTTCGCTCAATG
>DATASP010000130.1:0-10126 GCA_036269155.1 Candidatus Udaeobacter sp. | reverse complement strand
CGCCAGTGAAGAGAGTCAGCGAGAGCGCCAGCCGCGTCATACCCATACGTCGCCGGAGAAGAGCGATGCACGAATGCCAGAAAATGAACCCGAAGAAAAACGGCAAGGTAAGCCAGTAAACAATGCGAAAGGCGATTGGTTCGTTTGTGAAAGCCAAGTCCTGCCAGTCGCCGAAAATCATCATTGGCACGAAGAATACCGAAGCAAGCATGACCGTCATGATGCCAATCCACGGGGGAACGGCGACGCTGGGCCTCGTTGTTTGCCATGCCGCTGCTTTGGGTGGCGTCGCAAGAAGTTGCGTCAATCGCCGCAAGCCCGGTCGAAAGGCACCGCGAAAATCGACCCTTCGCGCGTGCTGCAGTTCCGGCGGCAGCTTGCAGGAACGGAAGAGCGCAAGAATCAGGCGATCGCCCTGCGCCAGGGCGCGCTGCCATTCGCGGCGAACGTATTCGGAGCGCATGCTGTCGGGCGTCAGCACAAGAACGACCGTTTGCGCCTCATCCAGCGCGCTATCAATTTCAGCTGCCCAATCGCCACCCGGTGCGAGATGATTCGCGTCCAACCAAGTGGCGATCCCCTCCCGGTCGAGGTGGAAGGCTAGCGACTCCGCGAAGTAAAAGTCCTTCCTCGAATAGCTGATGAAGATCGCAGGCATCGATTCGCGGTGCCATTCTGCCCCGGTTGCGGTCGCGCTGGCGAGCAGAAGTTAAGTCTGATGGACGCTACTTCTTTGCCTCTTTCGCCCAGGTGTCCCTGAGCGTCACCGTGCGATTCCAGATTTGTTTTTCACGCGTTGAATCGGGATCCAGCGCGAAATAGCCGAGACGCTCAAATTGATAGCGCTCTTCGGGACGCGCGTCGCCAAGTGCGGGCTCACATTTCGCATTCACCACTTCCAGCGAATTGGAATTGATGAATGATTTGAAATCGCTTCCGGAGTCAGATTCAGGCACGGTGAACAGACGATCATACAGCCGAACTTCTGCATCGATCGCGTGCGCCGCGCTCACCCAATGAATGGTCCCTTTGATTTTGCGGCCAGCAGTCGGCCCGCCTGATTTACTCTCGAGATCCACTGTGCACCGAAGCTCGATCACGTTCCCGGCTCGATCTTTCACCACCTCATCATACTTGATAATGTAAGCGTACTTGAGCCGAACCTCGCCACCCGGACGCAGCCGAAAGAATTTTGGCGGCGGCGTTTCCATGAAATCATCGCGCTCGATATAAAGCTCGCGACCGAATGGAATTTTGCGGGTTCCTCCATTTGCATCTTCGGGATTGTTGATCGCATCGAGTTCTTCGATTTTTCCTTCGGGATAATTTGTCAGGACAACCTTGACCGGCCGCAGCACGACCAGCCGGCGCGTGGCGATCCGATTAAATTCATCGCGCATCGTGTGTTCGAGCAGGGCCATATCGGTCAGGCTCGGGTATTTCGTGATGCCGATGTTGTAGGCGAACGTGCGCAGAACGCTCGCGGTCACGCCTCGCCTGCGAAGACCGGAAATGGTAAGCATCCGCGGGTCGTCCCAGCCGTTTACGAGTTTTTCGTTCACAAGCTGGATCAGTTTGCGTTTGCTCACCACAGCGTAGGTGAGATTAAGCCGCGCAAATTCGTACTGATGCGGGCGCGGCTCCGGCAGTTCGAGCGCGTCGAGAATCCAATTGTAAAGAGGCCGGTGCACTTCGAATTCCAGCGTGCAAACCGAGTGCGTAATGCCTTCGATGTAATCGCTGAGCGTGTGCGCCCAGTCGTACATCGGATAAATGCACCATTTGTTGCCGGTCCGATGATGCGATGCGTGCCGGATCCGATAGAGTACCGGATCGCGCAGCCAGACGTTCGCAGCGTTCACGTCGATCTTTGCACGCAACGTTCGCGCACCGTCGGGAAACTCGCCCGATTTCATTTGGGCAAAGAGATCGAGATTTTCCTCGATTGAGCGGTCGTGAAACGCACTCGCCTTTCCGAGCCGGCGATATGCGTCGGTTTCCTCGGGAGTCATGTCATCAACGTACGCCTTGCCTTTGCGGATCAGTTCCGCTGCATACTCGTAAAACCGATCGAAATAATCCGACGCATAGAACGGCGCGCCGCCGAGATGATTATCCGCCCAGCCATCGACCAACCAACGCACGTCAGTCATAATTGACTCGACGTACTCCGCTTCCTCCTTGATCGGGTTCGTATCATCCATGCGAATGTTGCAGATGCCGCCAAACTCCCGTGCGATGCCGAAGTTGAGACAAATCGATTTCGCGTGGCCGATGTGCAGATAACCATTCGGCTCGGGGGGAAAACGGGTCCGGATTTGTTTGTATTTTACCGTCCGAACATCCTCCGCGACAATGTCGCGAATAAAGTCCGATGGTGTTTCAAGCTTGGCGGTCATTGTGATCGAGCGAAGCTATCGGCGAACGCGAAGATCGACAACTCGGGAGCGATGATCATGCGACATTCTCATTGACACCGTGCTTCAGCGCGGTGGTCCCGAGTAGAGAACACCGCAACCGCTTTAGCGGTTTATCTTAAGCTGAGAAAAACCGCTGAAGCGGTTTGCGACCGCCAGTTTGTGTTAGCACCCAGCTAAAGCAGGGTGTTAATGATACGCAGAAAAGATGAGCGATTATCTACCGCCGCGTGAAAGAACAGAAGCCAACCACTGATCGTTACACCCTTGCGGATTTAGAGAACTGGTCTGCCGTTACTGGAGATGTCGATCCTCCAGTTCGGCTCGGCGTTTTCGGCGATCCCGTTGCGCATTCGCTTTCGCCGCAAATGCAGAATGCGGCGCTTGGTGTATGCGACATCCACATGCAGTATGGCCGCTTTCACATTCGCGCCAACGAGCTGCAATCAGCGTTGCTGTTTTTGCACAGGCTCAACTTCGTTGGAATTAACATCACCGTCCCGCACAAGATCGCTGCCTACGCGCAAATCGATGAGGCGGACGAATCCGCAACTCGCTCAGGCGCAGTAAACACGATTCGCGTTCGCGATGAAAAACTAATTGGTTCGAATACAGATGGCGAAGGGTTCCTTCGGGCAATTCGCACTGAATTCTCGATCGATCTACGCGATCTGCGGGTCATGATCATTGGCGCCGGCGGCGGAACGGGACGCGCCATAGCCTGGCAATGCGCGCTGGAAAACTCTGAGCGGCTTGTTCTGGTCAATCGAACTCTGGAAAAGGCAAATGCACTGGCAGAACAATTGCGGCCTTTTTTTTCCGGACCCCGGGTGTTAGGCCCGACCGCGCGGATTGAAGCGGTAGCGTGGGACGAATCCGCCATGCGCACGCAGCTTGCCGACATCGATTTGATCGTTAATGCCACTCCGCTGGGAATGAATCCGAGCGATCCGACACCGGTCCCGACGCGCTTGCTTGCGCCGCATCACATCATTTTTGATTGCGTCTACGGGCCATCGAAAACGGCGTTAATTCGTGCAGCAGAGGAAGCGGGCGCGCGCGGCGCGAACGGCTTGTCGATGTTGCTGCACCAAGGCGCGCTCTCTTTTTCCATCTGGTTCAATCGTGAAGCTCCGATAAACGCAATGCGCGCTGCGCTGTAGCCGCCTCGCTGCGCGAAGCGCGAGGGTCGCTCATAGAACGACGGCTACAGGCGTTGTAATAGCGCCGAAAACTGGCATATTAGCCGATGGTAAGTGCGGGGATCAATTTCACTGGTCCGGGACGCGTCGGCATCGATCTTGTAGAAGAGCTGCTCGAGCTCAAGCGCGAGCGAAACGCCGTTATTCTCGCGCACAACTATCAGGTGCCTGAGTTACAGGATGTGGCCGATTTCGTCGGCGACTCGCTAGGCCTGAGTTATCAGGCGGCCAAAACTGACGCCGACGTGATCTTATTCTGTGGCGTGCATTTCATGGCGGAAACAGCCAAGATTATTAATCCCTCCAAGCGTGTAATTTTGCCAGACCTCGACGCCGGCTGCTCCCTGTCTGAATCGTGCCCGCCCGAAAAGCTGGGGGACTTTCTGAGACAGCGCGCCGATCAAGACTACTACGTAATCGCCTATATCAATTGCAGCGCCGGGGTGAAGGCGCTGGCTGACGTGATCTGCACCAGCGGCAATGCCGACAAAATCGTTCGCGCAGCGCCGGCGGATCGAAACATTCTCTTTGTCCCGGATCAAAATTTAGGCGCGTGGGTGATGGAACGCACCGGACGCAAAATGGATTTGTGGCAGGGCACCTGTTACGTACACGTTGAGTTCACTGCGCGCAGCATCAGCAAAATCCGCGAACAATACCCAGATGCGCCCGTCGTTGCGCATCCGGAATGTACTTATGCTGTGCGCATGCTTGCCGATGAAGTTTGTTCCACGGAAAAGATGATAACGTTTTGCAGGGAATCACCTGCGCGCGAGATCATTGTGGTAACCGAAGCAGGTTTGTTGCATCGGCTGCGCAAAGAAATCCCTGGTAAGACCTTCATTCCCGGTCCGACGGAGAACTGCTTTTGCGGCGAATGCCGGTTCATGAAGATGAACACGCTTGAGAAGGCGTACGACGCGCTCCTGAACATGGAACCGGAGATCACTTTGCCCGAATCGGTCCGCAAGCGCGCGGAAACACCTATTCTGCGCATGCTTGACTTAAGTAAATAGAAAATCTCCCGCGGATCGCACGAGTTAAAGCGAATTAGCCGTGCTGGACTGCCGCGGGACGGCTACTCTTCCGCTACAGAATGACTGCTAAGGAAGAATCCATCGAAGAACAAATCGACCGGCTGCACGGCGGCGGAATTGTCGACATGCATTTTGATTTACCGATGGATTTGTATGAGAAGCGCGATCGCAAGAATGCTTTGGAAACAGAATTTTTGCCGGAGCTCGAGACCGGAAACATGGGCGTTCTAGGCGCCGCGATTTACATCGAGGATCGTTACTTACCAGAAAACGGCTTGCGCGTAGCGCTTGATCAAATTGCGCGATTGTATGGAGGGACGCAGGCCTGCCAGCGTTTCGCGATCTGCAGAAGCGTTCGCGAAATCGAGAACGCTCGCGCGCAGGGCAAGATCGCGCTGATTATCACAATGGAGGGAGTAGAGCCCCTGGAGACCGATCTAAATCTGCTGCGGATGTTTTACGAGCTTGGTGTGCGCTCAATCGGTCTCACACATGCGCGAAGCAACGCGGCGGGACACGGCGGAGTTTTTGCCCCGACCGGTTCGGCTCTGGAAGGCCTCACCGCGTTTGGGTGCGATGTGGTGCGCGAATGCGAGAGGCTCGGTGTGATTATTGATCTGGCGCATATCAATCCCGCCGGATTTGACGAAATTTTCTCGATTACAACAAAGCCATTGATCGTGTCCCACACAAATGTCCGTCGCTATTACGACATCGAGCGAAACATCAGCGATGAACAAATCAAGATGATCGGTAAACGGCGCGGCGTGATCGGCGTAAATTCCGTGCTCGTCAGTGCAGCAGAAGAGGAGAGCACCCTCGATCGTTACATCGATCACATCGAATACATCGCCAATTTGATTGGTATCGACGGAGTCGGAATCGGTTTCGATTTCTTTGAATTCATTTATCGCCAGTGGCCTGAATCGAGGCAAAGAGAGCTAGCCGCAAAATTTACCACTCCGCATTTTATTCCCGAGCTAAGGAACCATTCTCACACGCGCAATCTCACCCGCAGATTGATCGAGCGCGGTTTCAGCGACGATCAGATCGAAAAAATTCTTCGGGAAAACTGGATACGGATTTTCAAAGAAGTGCTCTAACCGGCGCCTGCTCGGGGCGGAATAGAAATGCTGTAAGTAATCACTGCACAAATGATCACCATTCCGATCATGGCGACGATGAATATTCCATCGGCGATTTTTTCCAGCCGATGCATTCGCCGCGAACCCCTTGAGCGAAGCGCCCAGTACGAAAGCAGGCACGAAATCAGGAACAGCAGTGCGTCTCCGGCCAGCAAGTCATCCGCCAGAGTGTCCGCACGTCCAAGTGTAATGACAACGCGGACCAATCCGATCACAGTCAAACAAACGCCGACCATGGCTGATGAAACGGTAAAGATGTGGATGCTAATATCATGCTCCAAGTGCGTGTTTGGGTCGCGCTGCCCGTTCGTTTCTCCTTCCATGGCGGCGAATGTTTAGACTATCGGCAAAACCGACTGTTCAGACAATTATGGCTCTGATAGGAAAGCCAGGGAGGCACTGATCATCATCGCATTTGAAATTCCTTAACCTGACACGGCGCACGGAGATCGGCGCGAATTCGTACTATCTTGAGATTGGAGGACATCGACTGGTGCTCGATTGCGGAATGCATCCGAAGAACACCGGCGAGGATGCGCTGCCAAATTTCAAGGCGATCGCCGGCCGGGAGATCGAAGCGATTCTGATTTCGCACGCGCATCAAGATCACATCGGCACTCTGCCGGTTGTAATGCGGCGCTTTCCACGCGCGCGCGTTTTCATGACCGAGGCTACGGCCGAGGTTGGCAATGTGCTTTTGCACAACTCAGTGAACGTGATGACCCGGCAACGCGAGGAGATCGGGGAGATGTCCTACCCACTTTTCACACATCGTGAAACCGACAGAGCTTCAGAACGTTGGCGGTGGTGTCCATTGGACCAACGAATTTCCATTGCTGGCGAAAGGGCGCCTCAATCCCGAATGCTTTCGGGACTGACGTTCGAATTTTTGGAGGCCGGACACGTGCTCGGCTCGGCTGGAATTCTGGTGCGCGCCGAAGGACAAACCGTGTTTTACAGCGGCGACGTTAATTTCGACGACCAAACAATCATGCAAGCGGCAATCTTCCCCGAAGAAAAAGTCGATGCGCTGATCTTGGAATGCACCCGAGGCGATCACGCCAAGTCTGCGGGCTGGACGCGACCTGGTGAAGAGCAGCGGTTCGCGCAAGCACTCGTGAACGCTTTCGACCGCGGGGCGTGCGTGCTCGTCCCAGTCTTCGCGTTAGGCAAGACGCAGGAGGTGCTGGCAATGCTCTACAAATTCCGCCGTCAGTCCCGACTGTTTTCGGGGGAGTTTCCCATTTATATTGGCGGGCTCAGCTCAAAGTTCACTGACATTTACGACCGCCGCGCGCAAATGACGCGCAGGCAATTGCCGCGCCTCCAACTCATGAGGGAAGTAGCGCCATTTATTTTGAACCATGAAACCGTGCGTGATGCGCCGCTGCGCCCGGGACGAGTGTACGCCCTCTCCAGCGGGATGATGATCCCCAAAACACTCTCAAATGTTTTTGCCCGTCGACTCATCGAAAATCCGCGACACTCAATTTTTTTTGTCGGCTACGCGAGCCCTCAATCACCTGCGGGTCTTTTGCGGGAGGCGGGCCCCGGCGGTGAGGTCGCCCTTGATCCCGACAAACCACCCCAACGCGTCCGCTGCAACATTGAACAGTTCCAGTTCAGTGCGCACGCGACGCGCGAAGCGCTGATCGAATACGCCAGGAAAATTTCGCCGCGCAAAATTGTTCTTGTTCACGGCGATCCATCGGCTGTGGAGTGGATGCGCGCTACTCTGTCCGCAGGGCTTCCCGATTCAGAGGTGATTGTACCAGAGCCGGGCGTGGAATTAGAGTTGTGATCGGTGAAGTGTGATCAGTGGTTTGGAGGCTGACGCAGGCGCCATAACTCATACTGTTCACTGATCACGTCCCTACAAATGCGCATCGCCTCGTGGAATATCAACTCGCTGCGCAAACGACAGGATCGCTTGTTTGCATGGTTGGAGGCGACCAAGCCGGACATCGTCTGCTTGCAAGAAACCAAATGTCCGGACGAATTATTTCCAGCGCTCGCCTTGCAAGCGGCCGGCTATCGCTCGGCTTTTCACGGGGAAAAATCATACAACGGCGTGGCGATTCTTGCGAAGAATATGCTGCATGGCGTTCGTCCATCGCTTTGCGATGAAGTGATCGATCCGCAGGCACGGCTGATCGCCGCGAGCGTCGACAACCTGCGCGTGTTTTCGATTTATGCACCGAACGGACAAGCCGTCGGCTCGCCGGCGTACGAGTACAAACTGCATTGGTACGAGCGCCTTCGCGCTTGTATTGCGAGAGAAAAATCCGGTGATCTGGTCGTATGCGGAGACTTCAACGTCGCTCCGCAAGACATTGATGTCTATGACCCGGACCTCTGGCGCGGAGCCATTATGGCGTCGGAGGGCGAACGCACGGCGTTTCGAGAATTATGCAACCTTGGCTTACAGGACACGCTTCGAATCCATCACAAAGAAGGCGAACTTTATAGCTGGTGGGATTATCAGATGCGCGCATTCGAAAAAAATCGCGGCCTACGCATCGACGCAATTCTGGCCAGTGAATCGCTGGCAAAAAAGTGCGTTGCGTCCGGAATTGATGGCGAAATGCGCAGGGGCAAAGATCCATCTGATCACGCGCCTGTTTGGGCGGAGTTTGAGGATTAAGAAAACGTCGAATGCCCAACGTCCAACTCTGATTTTCTGAATTGAACGTTGGGCGTTGGGCGTTAATCGTTTGACCTTGATGACTAGGGAGCCGCGCTTCCGCGTTTCCAATCCGCCGCCCAAACCGCTCATGATCTGGGACGGCGAATGTCTTTTTTGCAAAATGTGGATCGAGCGGTGGCGGGAAATAACCGCCGGTAAGGTTGATTACGCGACATACCAGCAGGCCGCTTCTGAGTTCCCCGAAATTCCACTCGATCAATTCAAGCACGCCATGGCTTTCATCGAGCCAGATGGCAAAACATTCTTTGCCGCGGAAGCCGTCTATCGTTCGTTGCAATATCGGTCTTCCAGAAAATGGCTGGCGTGGAGTTACGACCACGTTCCGGGATTCGCGGCAATTTCAGAAAGCGCTTACAAGTTCGTCGCACGCCATCGCAGCCTCGGCTCAAGCGTTACTCGCTTACTCTGGGGAAAAGACGTGCGGCCCCCGACTTACTTTTGGGCGCGGCGCTGGTTTCTGCGCGCGCTGGGTGTGATCTATCTGATCGCATTCGTATCGCTGTGGGTGCAAGTGGACGGACTGATCGGCAGCGACGGCGTGTCGCCCGTGAATCAGTTCCTGCCGGCAGTCCACGCACAACTGGGCAAAGGCGCGTACGTTATTTTGCCCACGCTTTGCTGGTTCAGCACGAGCAACGCGTTTCTACATTTCCTTTGTGGCGGCGGCGCTGTCCTCTCGGTGCTTTTGATCTTCGGGATCGCGCCCGCGCTCTCGCTCGTCGCCCTTTTTGCTTTTTACCTGTCCCTCACCATTGCTGGACAAACCTTCCTTAGTTTTCAATGGGACATTCTACTGCTCGAGACCGGTTTTTTATCGATCTTTCTCGCGCCGCGGCGACTTTGGCCCAGGGAGCTTTTGTTGTGGCCGGGGTCGACGATCCCGGCTACAGCATCTCCGGTTTCACGCGCGGGTTTGTTCTTGCTCAAATTTCTTCTGTTCAAATTGATGCTCATGTCCGGCGTGGTGAAACTGACCAGCGGCGATGATTGCTGGTGGAACCTGACGGCACTCGATTATCACTACTGGTCGCAACCGCTCCCCACAGTCTTTGCTTGGTGGGCAGATAAAAGTCCCGAGTGGTTCAAGCATTTCTCAGTCGCGTTTTGTCTGGGCATAGAAATCATCGTGCCATTTTTTATCTGGGCGCCACGGCGTCCACGTCTGATTGCCGCTGGATTGATGATCTTCCTTCAGATCACGATCGCCACTACCGGGAACTATTGCTTTTTTAATCTACTGACGATCGCGTTGTGCTTGTTGTTGATCGATGACGCGGCGGTGAGCACCGACCGCCATTCCGTCGGAATACCGACTCCCGGCGCGCCCAGTGGTCGCGGCCTGGCCATTCGACTCTGCGGCTACGCATCAATCGCCGTGGTCGCTATCACGTTGCCGATCAATGCGTGGCTTATCGTCAGTGCGTTCAAACCGCAGGCGCGACCGCCTCATGCGCTGGCAACTGTTTACGAACAACTTGAAGCGTTTCGGATCGTGAATGGCTATGGACTGTTTCGAGTAATGACAAAGGACCGCTGCGAGATCGTGATCGAAGGCAGCGCCGATGGTCTTGAATGGCTGCCCTACGAATTCAAATGGAAGCCCGGCGACGTGAAGCGC
>DATASP010000129.1:0-11136 GCA_036269155.1 Candidatus Udaeobacter sp. | reverse complement strand
GCGCTTCGCGCACGATGTCGATCGTTGCCGCCGGCAAATTGATATTCGTAGCGCCTTGCCGGCCCCAAGCGCCTTTCACAGATGTGAAAATACCCGGCCTAGTGCGGACAAATTCTTTTTGGTCGTCTGCCGACAGCTTCACCATCGCCGAGTCTTCGTCGGGATATCCGAGCGTTGCGAAAATCCTTCCACCAACGCGAAAATCGGGGTGATTCATGTGCGCCGACTCCGCTACTTCGGGAAAACTTAACGCGAGCATCCGAAAATCATCTGCTGTCATTATTTCAAATTAAATGGCTTTCCGATCCAGCCCAAGCAGACAGAACACCAGGTAGAAATGCCGAGGTTTCATGCGTGCGATTTGTCGGCACGTTTGGGTGTTTGTCGAGCAAAAGTGCCGCGATGATTCGTGTGCGAAAGGCCCACCGCGCGAGAAGCGAATTGCGCTACAATTCCTCGATGGCGACATTGCGTTTTCACATTGTTCCAAACGCGAAGATCGACAAGGTCGCGGGCGAACAGGGCGGCGCGATTAAGATCAAATTGCGCGCGCAGGCTGTGGAAGGGAAAGCTAACGCAGCTCTGCGTTGTTTTCTTGCCGACCAACTGAATATCTCTCAGCGGACAATCATTCTGGAACACGGTGAGAGGTCACGCGACAAAGTGATTCGCATCGACGGCACAGCGAAGAAGATGTGCGCTCGCGTCTGCGCATCCCAAATTGAAAACATGGAGAGCGGAGCTCTGCAACGCCGCAAGATAGGAGCTCACGCGCAGGTTAACAGAGGCTCGCGGAGCTCGCCCCTCCATTTGCCCTTAGCGGCCACGAGTCTGACGAGCTGGTTTAGTTTGCTCTGGGGGCTTTGTTTGAGTGGTTGCGGCGCTATCGCGGTAAAACAAGACGCCGTGGGCTCGCAGATTGGTGATCAGCGCATGCAAATCATTCGCTAACTGTTGGTCGTTTAGGAGAGTCGCAACCAAACCTTTGCCTTGGGTGGCGCTCTGCAGCACCTTGCGTGTATCTCCGATCGCGTTCTGCAAGTTGTCGGCAGCTTTCTTTGCCGAAGCCATCGTCGAATCCGCCTGCTCAATCACTCCATCCAATTTCTTTGAGGATTCTGCCAGTGCGCCGGTAGCCTGGTTCAAATGTTCCATGCTCGACTTCAGGTTTTCCATGTTCGCTGAGGAGAGTGTTTCTTGATTAAGGCGGTTCACAGTCGTGTCGATCTTTTGCACAGTCCCGCGGAGGTCGGTTACCAGTGCGCCGCCCTCTCGCGTGAGATCGTCGATACCCGTCTCACGCGTTCCGTTGATGTACGCATTCGGCGGCAAATACCCTTTCGGTTGTCCGGGTGGTGGCGTTACGACAACAAACCGATCACCAAGTAGCCCAGAGCTTCCAACGCTGAATTTGGTCCCCTCAGGAACCTTGACGTAATCATAAATTTTCAGGGGCACAGCTACGCCATCGCCTTCGCGAACCAGCCGTGGGCCACCGGAAACCTTTCCAATTCTCGCGCCGGCGAGCAGGACATCGGAGCCTTTCAAAAGTCCGCTCGCATTGGTGAAGCGAACTGTCAGGGCGTAATAAGTCTTGAAACCCTCCCCCAGCCTGCCGAACTGCACTAGCAGCGCGCCTACCATGGCCAAACCCACAAACACAAAAATACCAACTTTAAATTCCAAACCTCGCTCGTGCCGGTTCATTTTGAGACGATAATTGTCGTCTTACTGCTGATTTTCGCAAGGTAGCGGCGCTTCACCGCAACCGGGCGAGGACGATCAAGTCATTCGCCCTTGCCGTCGGATCGCCCGAGCAGGAAATCTTCAATGAGGGGATCAGTCGATTTCTGAAGTTCGCTTGCCGTCCCATGAAAATAGACGCGGCCCTCGTGCAGGTACGCGATCCGATCGGATACGTCGAATGCGCTTTTCAGATCGTGTGTGACCACGACGCTGGTCATTCCAAAGCGTTGCTGCAACCGGCGGATCAATCGATTGATGCTGTCCGCCACAACAGGATCAAGCCCTGCCGTCGGCTCATCGTACAATACGCAGGAAGGGCGGCGAATGATGGCGCGCGCAAGGCCCACCCGTTTCTTCATTCCGCCACTCAAACTCTCCGGCATCTTGGCCTCCTCTCCCTCCATTTCCATCACCTCAAGCATCTCTGCGACTTTTGAGTGCAAAACTTTTGGGTCGCGTTCGCCGGCCTCCCGCAGAGGAAAAGCAATGTTGTCCTCCACCGTCATCGAATCAAAAAGCGCGCCGCCTTGGAAAAGAATTCCAACCTTTTGGCGAATTGCCCCAAGCTGGCGCTCGCTCATACCGATAATGTTTTGGGCCTGGATCCAGATTTCTCCCACGTCTGGCTCCATCAATCCTACAAGGTGTTTAAGCAAAACGCTCTTGCCGCCGCCGCTCCGCCCGATGATGGCAAGAGTTTCACCTGTTCCGACCTCAAGATCAACGCCGCGCAAAATTTCCTGCTGCCCGATTTTTTTTGTCAACGAACACACCTTGATCATGGGCGACGAATTACCCGGAACCGGATGCGGTTTGGTAGACGGCTTTGGAGACGGCGGTGCTTCGATCATGGCAACACACGAACTCTCAACTCACCACTCTCCACTTTCAATGACTCCCAAATCGCCATCACTGCACTCATTGATAGCCCGCCGGGTAGATGATGTTGAACATCATGGTAAGGAAGAAATTGCAAATCAGAACAGCCAGCGACGAGTCCACGACAGCTTCAGTTGTCGCGCGGCCGACGCCCACCGCGCCTTCACGTGTGGTCAAGCCTTTCTGGCAACTGATGAACACGATGAGTATTCCGAAACAGAATGCTTTTGACAGACCCATGATAATGTCACGACTGCGCGTCCACCGCACCATGTTCGCCATGTAATAAGTGCCATTAATGTCGAGCATGAAAATCGCTACCAGATAGCCTGCGGCGATGCCGACCGCGATGCACTCCGCCACCAGCAGCGGCATCGATACCATCATGGCAAGCGCGCGCGGCACTACCAGGTAATCAACGGGATAAACTGCCAACGCGCGAAGTGCATCGATTTGCTCCGTTACTTTCATTGTACCGATCTCAGCCGACATCGCCGCTCCGACGCGCCCAGCAACCATTAACGCTGTTAAAACCGGAGCCAGCTCGCGGCACAGCGATACCGAAACTACCGCACCCACGGCGGAGCCCATTCCCAGCTTGTTAAATTGGAAAAATGTTTGTGCCGAGAACACCGCGCCGGTGAATGCGCCGGTGATTATAACGACGAGCTGCGAAAGCAATCCAATCTCAACAACTTGATTCAGAAACAATTTCCAGCGGAGCTTGTGTGTAAAAATGGAACGAAAAGTGTCGGCGGCCAACAGCACGAGTTCGCCCAGGTATTGAAAAAAAGAGAGCAGCGGCGTGCCCAGAGCGTTGAAGAATCGAACCATGGTATCAGTGATCACTGACTAGTGATCGGTGAAGGCGAAAAACGCAAGGTCGTTTCGGATTTCGACATTCGAATTTACAACTTAGCAAAGGAGCTTCCAATTGCGCCTTGCAGAAAGGTGCGATAAAGGATGTCCATCGAAGCAATGAGACGCGCGACTCAGTTTTTACTGGCAGGCAATATACTGCTGTGCGCGGTGTTGTTGAGCAGTTGCGAAACCATGCCGCAGGGCATTCAGCAAGCAAGAATCGAGATGGCGCAACATATCGCTGTCGAGCCGGCCGGGGATTACTTTATCGGGCGACGCTACTATAAGCCCGATTATAAATTCTGGGGTTACGTGCGGCGGCCGGGTCAACCGTGGAGCACAGCTGAGTTGGTAATGTTAAATGAAAAGCAAAAGCTCGCGCCCGACCGCGAACGTCTCGATTTCGGAAGCGACAATAATTACGAATACAAGCTCTACGGTAATTTCAGCGGCGACAAAGTCTATGAGCCTGCCAGTAACGGAATTTATCCGGAATTTGTTTTGAAGGGATACGAATTAATTTCTGAAAACCCGCCGCCAATTTTCAGAAGTCAGTTTCGGGGTCATGCAAGTCCTACCGATTTGCGGTACGTGGTAGAAAAGCCGGAATGACTTCTTCGCTTTTGGCCGGTAGGGCGCGTCACTGCGTGCGCGCCGGTCGATCGTTTGCTCGCATCCCGCGGCGTGCAGGGGACTGTCCGCCCTACCCCTGCTCGACATGACAAAGCTCCCAAACGCTTCTGAGAAAAAAGATCCTCTGGTCGAGGAATTCCTAAGTTACCTCGCCAATGAGCGAAATGCTTCGCCGCGCACCCTCAAGGCGTATCGCCAGGCGTTGACCACTTGTGGTGCGGAGACCAAGAGATCGTGGAAGAAATGTAATGCTGACGATTTTCGCGATTATCTTTTTGCGCTTATGAAGCGCGGGCAGGCTCGTTCATACGTGCGGCTGCAATTCTCTGCGCTGCGCAGCTTTTATCAGTTTCTCGCAGCTCGAAAACGGCTACGACATAATCCCGTTCGAGAAGTGCAAATGCCAAAAATTGAAAAAAAGCTGCCGCTGGTGCTAACTCGGCAACAGGTTGAGGAGCTCCTTAGCGCTCCGACCCGCGAGACGAAGAACCGCGCCGCGCCCGTCTGGATGCCACTGCGCGATGTCGCGATCATGGAATTATTCTACAGCAGCGGCTTGCGACTGAGCGAGCTGGCTGCGCTCGATGTGGCCGATCTCGATCCTTACACCGAGTCTGTGCGCGTATTCGGAAAAGGTCGCAAGCAGCGTGTTTGCCCGGTGGGTTTGCCGGCGCTCGAAACGATCTCACGCTATCGCGCCGCTGCGAACGTGCATACAGGGCCGCTCTTCATAAACAAGGCGCGAAAACGAATGTCCTCCCGCTCGATTTGGTTGGTGTTAAAACGCTATGTGCACCGCACATCAATTCCGATTTCCATTAGCCCACACAAATTGCGACACAGCTTTGCCACGCACATGCTCGATCGCGGCGCCGATCTGCGCAGCGTGCAGGCGTTACTCGGCCATGCCAGCCTTTCCACGACACAAATCTACACGCACGTGACAGTCGAACGGCTGAAGAAAGCCTACGCAGACGCTCATCCGCGGGCGTGAGCAACTTAATGAATTACGTTTACCCCGCGAAGGCCAAAATGCGAAGCGGCTGCAAGCAGGTTCATATCATTGGAATAAATTTCGCGGAAACCGTTCTCGGCCGCAGTTACCAGATGTATGGCGTCAGATGCTCGAAGAAAATTCGTCCGGGGCAGCGTCTCGAAGGCGCCGTGGATCCGATCCAAAACAGCTTGCGACAACGGCAGCCATCTAACCGCATTGGCCTCTATCTCATCAGCGAATTCCCGCAGCACGATTCGAAAGGCATTTATCGTTAGACTGCCTTCGCGATATTTGCGGTGAAGGGCCGCGACTACCTCCGCGCGTCCGTGTTGAGCACAGGCTACTGCGTCGGTCACTGCCAGATTCCGGACTGCTTGAAAGCCGGGATCTTCGTAATAGAGGCGCACCAGATAACTTGCGTCCAAATAGTTCATTCAATAGGTCGATCACGATCTTCGGAAATGATTTGCGTGCTGTCTGTACCGCCTCGGAGGCGATGCATTATCCTGCGAAACTGTGGACTGAGTTTTCGGCGAGCGAAATACGGCACGTCGGGTAGTGGAGTTTGCGGCAGGATTCGGGCAATCGTCTTGCCTCGCTCAGTGACATGAATCTCACCGACTTTAGCGGCCTTTCGGATCCATTCACCCGTATTGTGGTGGAGCTCGCGAATGCTTATGGTTTTCATGTGACACAGTGTGTCACTTAACTGAGGTTTTTTCAACTCGGACCCGTCGCGGCGCCGATCTGACGAGTGTTCGGGCGCTGCTTGTCGAGCCAGCCTTTCCACGACGCAAATCTGGTCGGTGTCTTCTTTGGTGATATCGTCGCTCATATGAAGAATTTTCATTCAACAGGTTTCCATCTGTCGTTTGTTATCGCTCTAAGCGCGATCGCTGGAGCGATGCAAGCAACACCTCAGTCCGGCGGCGACACTTTCACGCCGGTAATCGCCTCAACCCTGTCTCCTGAAACATGGGCGGTTCGTGGAACCGACGGGGTTTACCACCTCGTTTATGAAGTCCAACTCACAAACACGAAACTGGTGCCCGCGCTCATTCGCCAGATCGACGTTGTTGACGCAGCGGATCATTCGAAAATCATCGCCAGCTTTTCAGGTACAGAAGTCATTAACCGAATGCGAACGCTAGTGCCCCAACCAGCCAGCGACGCTACGATCGAACCAAATGTAGGCCGGCTCTTTTATATCGAGCTAGCCTTTAAGAGCGCTGAAACAATTCCCCGCGCACTCGAGCATCATCTGCACTTCGATGGTGCTGCCAATCCGGGTCCGAGCAAGGCAAAACCACTCGACTACTTCGTGGGTCGACTCACAATTGCCGGCGATAAACCAGTGGTAATCGGCCCACCGCTGTCAGGCGAGCGTTGGGTGGCGGCTAACGGCTGCTGTAATCCGGAAATTATCCACCGCGGCTCAGTGCAAAGCGTCAATGGCGCTCTTTACGATGCGCAGCGTTTTGCCATCGATTGGATGCGCCTGGATGAACAAGGCCGCTTGGTCCACGATAATCCCGCTGACGTTCACAATTATGCTGACTACGGAGCGGAAGTATTGGCAGTCGCAGACGGCACCGTTGTAAGCACACTCAATGATTTAGACGATCAAGAACCGGGGAAGTTGCCGGATCCGAGCACAATCACGATGCAAACCGTCGATGGAAATCATGTTGTGCTCGATATCGGCGGCGGACGTTTTGCTTTCTACGCGCACTTGCAAAAGAACTCCGTTAACGTGCATGCGGGCGACCGCGTCAAGAAAGGCGCCGTCTTGGGTATGCTGGGAAACTCAGGAAACACTTCGGCACCACATCTGCACTTTCACATCGTGAACAGTCCATCCGTGCTCGGCTCAGACGGCTTGCCCTATGTGATAGATAAATTCGACTTCACCGGCCAAGTCGATCCCGTCGCATTCGAAGCGGCACCTGGCATTGAGGGCAACTGGGGGCAGGGCCGAATCAAACAACCGGAGCATCGTGAGCGCGAGTTTCCGCTCAATTTGAACATCATCGATTTCCCGTCTCCGAAGAGGTGATGTACGCGATCACTGATTTCGGCTCCCAGTTTTTGGGAAATCAAACAGCGAGGAGCTACGACAAAAGAGCGGTGATTTTGGCACCCCCGATTTTGGAATCAAGGCAGAGCTCTTGTCGGCGGAGTCGACTCGCGCCTTAGCTCGCTGGCGCAGCTGCGCTGTTCTGTGGATGCGATTCGGGAACCTGGAACGAGAGCTTCCCATCGATCGCCACAACCTCGACTCTGTCGCCGGGCTTGACCGTGCCGCGGAGCAATTCTTCCGCGAGCGGATCTTCGAGAAGACGCTCGACCGCACGACGCATCGGCCGCGCCCCGTACTGCGGATCGTATCCTTTCTCGATCAGGAATTCCTTTGCGCTTTGCGTCAACTCAATGTGGACATCCTTGGCCTTGATGCGTGTTAGCACTTTGTTCACTTCCAGATCGACGATGCGCAACAGCTCAGGTTTGCCAAGCGAATGAAACACAATGATTTCGTCCAGCCGGTTGAGAAACTCCGGTTTAAAGACGCGCTTTGTCTCTTCGAGAATTTTGTCGCGCATCGAATCGTAATCGTGCCCTTCCAGGGGCGCGCCGAAGCCCATCACTGTTTGCTTTTTCAATAACTCGGCTCCGACGTTGGACGTCATGATGATGATCGTGTTGCGGAAATCGATCTTGCGCCCTAGCGAGTCGGTGATCTTGCCGTCTTCAAGTATCTGCAAAAGCAGATGCATCACATCCGGATGCGCCTTTTCGATCTCATCAAAAAGCACAACCGAATACGGCCGACGGCGCACGGCTTCAGAAAGTTGTCCACCCTCTTCATAACCGACGTACCCTGGCGGGGAGCCGATCAAACGCGAAGCGGTGAACTTTTCCATGTACTCCGACATGTCGATTTGAATCAGCGCGTCGGCATCGCCGAACATGAATTCGGCGAGAGTGCGCGCGAGATACGTTTTACCGACTCCAGTCGGACCGAGAAAGACGAACGAACCGATCGGACGTCTTGGGTCCTTCAAGTCAGCACGGGAACGACGCAAAGCCTTGCTGATGGCGGTGACCGCTTCGTCCTGACCAATGACGCGCTGCTTCATCTCGGATTCCATCATGAGAAGCTTTTGCGTTTCCTCCTGCTCCATCCGTTGCAGCGGGACGCCGGTGACCTTCGAGATGATGTGCATCATGTCGTCCGCCGTTACCACGACCTCTTTCTCTTCCCGGTCCTCACGCCATTTGTTGAGAATGGCATCGAGTTTCTCTTTCGTTTGCTTCTCCTTGTCGCGAAGCGCGGCAGCTTTCTCAAAATCCTGCGCCTTAATCGCTCCTTCCTTTTCCAACCGGATCTCTTCGATTTCCTTCTCGATGTCCTTCACATCCGGCGGGCGTGTCATGGAATTGATCCGGGCACGCGCTCCGGCCTCGTCCATCACATCGATAGCCTTATCGGGAAGAAACCGTCCCGTGATATAACGGTCTGAAAATCTGACGGCAGTCTCCAGCGCCTCGTCGGTGAGTTTTGCCTTGTGATGCGCCTCGTACTTGGGTCGAAGACCTTTCAAGATTTGAATCGCTTCATCGACCGTCGGCGCATCCACTTTTATCGTCTGGAAACGACGTTCCAATGCTGCGTCTTTCTCGATGTACTTGCGGTATTCGTTCATCGTGGTCGCGCCGACACATTGCAATTCACCACGACTCAGCGCGGGTTTGATAATGTTCGACGCGTCCATGGCCCCTTCGGCCGAACCTGCCCCAACAATCGTATGCAACTCGTCGATGAAAAGAATCACGTTCTTGGAGCGGCGGATTTCGTCCATCACAGCTTTGATACGCTCTTCGAACTGACCGCGGTATTTTGTTCCAGCCACCATTAGCGCCAGATCCAGTGTGATGACACGCCTGTCCCGCAATAGTTCGGGCACATTGCCGTTTGCAATTTCCTGCGCAAGCCCTTCAGCGATGGCCGTCTTCCCTACGCCCGCCTCGCCGATCAGGACTGGATTGTTCTTTGTCCTCCGACAAAGCACTTGAATTACTCGCTCGATTTCATTGCGCCGGCCAATTACGGGATCGAGTTCTCCTTTTCTCGCCAATTCAGTGAGGTCACGGCCAAATGCGCGAAGTGCTGGGGTCTTGATGTCTTTCTTCGCCGGCTCGACCCCTTCCTGCTCCGATTCAGACGGCGTGAAGTTTGGGTCTAGCTCTTTAAGGATCTCATTGCGCGTGCGTTCGATGTCGAGTTCGAGACTCTTGAGCACCCTCGCAGCGACGCCTTCGCCTTCGCGCAAAAGCCCAAGCAAAATGTGTTCCGTGCCGACGTACGAATGATTGAGCGCCTTGGCTTCCTTGCCCGCTAGCGCCAATACCTTTTTGACCCTGGGCGTGTAGGGAACGTTACCGACGATCTTCGTTTCCGGCCCCGAGCCGACCTGTTTCTCCACCTCCATGCGGACGGTCTCAAGATCGAGACCCATCTTTTGCAAGACGTTCACCGCCACTCCCTGGCCCAACTTAATGAGTCCCAGAAGTAGATGCTCGGTGCCGACGTAGTTGTGGTTAAACCGGTCCGCCTCTTTGCGAGCAAGCGCCAAAACCTGTTGAGCCCGCGGTGTAAAATTATTCATTGTTCGATGGCACGTCAGTCGAACCATTGCCCGACTCCCTTGCCATCTTACTAATATCAGGTTTGGGAAAGAGTTTCAAACGCTCGCGGATAATTTGGGCCCGCAAATGGTCGCGTTCTTCGGCATTCAGTTTTTGTTGCGAGCTTTTTTGCAAGTGTGCTGGCTGCGTCTCGATAAACAATTCATCGATCTGCAAGCGCTGGTCTTCCGGAAACGCGCCCAAATCCATGCCGAGCTTGATGACCGAAAGCAAGTTTAGCGCTTCTTTCGACGGCATCGCGTGCGCGTAGGTCAAAACTCCATAGGCCCGACCAATCTGGTCGCAAAGCGTGTTCGGCTTTTTCTGGAGCAAGATTTGACGCGCGTCATGTTCCTTTTCGATGATTGTTTCAATCACTTTGCACAGACGATTGATGATCTCGTCCTCTTTCTCACCGAGCGTGGTCTGATTTGAGATTTGAAAGAGGTTACCCATTGCTTCGGTCCCTTCGCCGTAAAGCCCGCGCACCGCGAGACCGATTTTACTCACCGCTTGAATTACCTGGTTAATCAAGTCGCTCAGGACAAGGCCAGGCAAGTGGAGCATCGCGGAGGCGCGCATCCCGGTGCCAACGTTCGTAGGACATGCGGTTAGATATCCCAGCCGCGGATCAAAAGCGAAGTCGAGCTTGCCTTCCAGTGCGCTGTCGATCTTGTCCACCAGCTTGAATGCCTGCTTCAACTGGAGCCCGGAGCGGATCGATTGCATTCGTAAATGATCTTCTTCGTTGATCATGATGCTAACGGTTTGCCGCCGATTCACTACCACCGCGCTCCCGCCGCCTTTCGCCGCATGCTCGCGACTAATCAGATGACGTTCCACCAACACCTGCCTGTCCAAAGCCGACAGATCCTGCAGACTTTCGGAGAAAGATTCCTGCATTTCCGGAAGCGATTCCACATGTGACCTGATCAGTTCCAGGATCGAGTTGCGTTCGGCTTTCTTCGCCCAGCCAGGGAAAGGTCGGTTGCGCAGATTACGTGCGAGGCGCACACGGCTGCTAATTACAACCTGGTGATGCGGGCCTTCACCACGCAGCCATTCCCCGGCAGTAGTCAGCATGTTCGAAAATTTCATGGGGAATTGGAGAGTTCGCTTTCAAGTTGTTTGATTTCATCGCGCAACGACGCGGCCGTCTCATAGTTCTCATCGGCTACGGCTTTCTGCAGATTTTCGTTCAGCGCCCGCATCCGATGACTCAGCGCCATGGCGCGCTGCGCGCGTTCCGGCAATTTCCCCACATGTTCGGTGCCTTTGTGCATTGCTTTTAGGAGCGAGTTCAAACCCTCCCCAAACGTGACGTAGCATTCGCT
>DATASP010000128.1:0-17335 GCA_036269155.1 Candidatus Udaeobacter sp. | reverse complement strand
GGGAGCGTTTGCCGGACTGGCACGGGTCCACGATTGGGCTTATCACGATTTCGATAAAACACCTGCGCGAAAGGAAAAAGCGCGCGCCGCGGCGGAGACAGCGATTCGTTTGCAGCCAGATTTGCCCGAAGGGCATCTTGCACTGGGATTTTATCATTATTACTGCGAGCGTGATTATCAGACAGCGCTCCACGAATTCGCTATTGCGAAACTGAGTTTACCAAACTCGGCGGAGGTTTATATGGCCATTGGTGCGATCGAGCGTCGCCAAGGCAAATGGAAAGAGTCCACTGCGAATATGGAGAGAGCGGCATCCGTCAGTCCCAAGGACGCCTGGATTCTCCAAAATCTTGCCGACAATTACTACGCCACCAGAAATTTTGAAGCTGCAGACAAGATTTTAGACCGTGCGATCGAAGCTGCGCCGAAATCATTTGGTGCGCGCGCGGAGAAGGCGAGGCTTGCGGTCGATTGGAAGGGAGATCTCAGCGTGATGGAGAAGGAGTTAACGCAAGTTCCGACAGGTGTCGATCCAGACGGTATGGTAACATTCTCACGGATACAGCTTTTGCTGTTGCAACGAAAATTCCCGGACGCTCTCGCACTTCTAAAGCAATCGCCTCAAGATGTCTTTCACTACGATAAGCCGAGAGAATTTTTCGAGGGCGCGATTCATATCTTTTCGAAAGATAAAGAAAAGGCGCTCGCCGCCTTCAAACGCGCTCGGCCCATTGCAGAAAAGGCCTTGCAGGAAGGTCCGACTGATGCGTCGCGGCACGTAATCCTCGGCATGATTCTGGCGGGGCTTGGTGAGAAGGACGGGGCTATTGCCGAGGGCAGACGCGCCGTCGAACTTCTACCGGAATCTCAGGATGCCCTTGATGGGCCAAAGATGACTGTTGCGCTCGCTCAAATCTACGCCTGGACAGGCGAAACCAATCAGGCGCTTGAGCTCATTGACCGTTCGCTGAGCACTCCCAATGGCCTCACAGTTCCCTTCCTCGCACTTGATCCGATGTGGGATCCGCTGCGAGACGATCCCCGTTTTCAGGCATTGATCGATAGGTACGCTGCAAAAGCTTGACGCCGACTTCTCGTTTTCGCTTCCGACAGGAATCCAGCTGACAATCAGCCCACGAGAAGAATTGAAGAGAGAGCGGTCACCCGCACAAAGTGAACGCAGTTTGTCAATTTCATGTCTATATTTTCGCCGTTGAACCATAATCCTAGCGAATCCAGATCTGTTGCTATGAGCGGCTTCTTTGAGGAAGTAAAACGGCGAAAGGTCTACCGGGTGGCGGTAGCCTACGTCATAGCTGCGGGCGGCATTATACAACTCGGTTCAGCCGCGTTTCCGGCATGGGAACTGCCAAACTGGGCGTTGCGTCTGGTGATTGTGCTGTTACTGGTCGGTTTTCCAATCGCCTTGATTCTCGCCTGGGCCTTTGATGTCACACCGCAAGGTATCCAGGCCACACCCGACGTCACTGTGCCTCGAACACACCGCCGTCGCAACGTGATCATGCTTGTCGCAACCGGCGTGATCGTCTCTGCAGTCGCGGGATTTTTCCTCCTTCCTCGTATTTCTTCCGCGCACAAGATCGACAAGTCGATCGCTGTCTTGCCGTTTGAAAATCTAAGCGACGACAAAGAAAACGCCTACTTCGCGGACGGCATTCAAGACGATGTGCTGACGAATCTGTCGAAGATCGGCGATCTCAAAGTGATTTCACGCACTTCAGTCATGCCGTATCGAGGGAAGGCATCCAACGTTCGTGAAATCGGGAAGGCGCTGGGTGTCGGCGCTGTTCTGGAAGGCAGTGTTCGCCGCGTTGGGAATCGGGTGCGGGTGAATGTGCAGTTGATTTGCGCCGATACCGACGAGCACCTTTGGGCGGAAGACTACGATCGCGAGCTAACCGACGTGTTCGCGATTCAGACTGATCTCGCCCAAAAAATCGCGGAAGCGCTTCAGGCCAAGCTGTCGCCCGGGGAAAAATCACGGATGGAGCGCAAACCCACTGAAAACGGGGAGGCTTATCTCGCTTTTGTCCAGGCGCAGAATCTCGGGTGTGCTGTTGAGGATTTCGACAAACTGAAACAAGGCGAGCAGCTTTACGAGCGCGCGATTCAACTTGACCCGAATTTTGCACTTGCCCTCGCGCGTTCCTCACTGTTGCAGAGTTGGATCGTGCATACGTTTGACCGCACGCCGGAACGCCGCGAAAAAGCGCGCACACTGGCGGAGCGAGCGTTGCAATTGCAGCCAGATCTGCCGGAGGCGCATCTGGCGTTGGGATCCTCGTACTATTACGGCGATAACAACTACGACGCGGCCCTGAAAGAATTCGAAATCGCACAACGCGGCTTACCTAACGAATCGGAGGTGTATCTTTCCCTCGCCGCAATCCAGCGCCGCCAGGGAAAATGGGTCGAATCGACGGCCAATTTCGAGAAGGCCGTTAGTCTAAATCCGAAGGACATCTGGCCGCTGCAAAATCTCGCGTACAACTACCAGATGCTTCGCAATTTCGATAAGGCCAACGCCACAATTGACCGCGCTCTCGCCTTGGACCCCACCGCACTGTCGCCTTTGGAGGTCAAATCCAAGCTGGCGATCGCTGAGAAAGGGGATTTCAGCGTCGTAGAGAAAGCATTGGCGGCCGTCAAGTCGATCCCGATGACGAACGAGCAGAAACTGAGGACCGCCGGTGCACGGGCTGACACTTTTCTCCTGGAACGCAAGCCCAGTGAAGCATTGCAGGAAGCGGAAAACTTGCCGGACGATTTGCTCGCAAGTCTTCCTGGAGCGTTGGGTGGCAAGTACTATGTGATTGGCTTTGCGCGAAAAGCGCTGCAGGACGATGCCGGCGCGCATGCGGCCTTCGAAAAAGCCAGGGGCGCTATCGAAGAACAACTGAAACGAAGCCCTGACGTTGCCGATCTGCATATTCAACTGGCAAAAGTGCTTGCCCAGCTCAATCAAAGGGATGCCGCATTGGCGGAGGCTCGGCGCGCGTCGGAATTACAGCCTGAAAGTAAGGACGCCTTTGGAGGACCCGAAATTACTGAAGGAGTAGCGCAGGTTTACGCCATTCTTGGCGAGAATGGCCCCGCCATCGAAATTCTGGATGAATTGTTGAGCCGGCCGAGCAATGTCACTGTGCAGGGCCTGAAAATAAATCCTACTTGGGATTCGTTGCGAAACGATCCGGGTTTTCAAGCGTTGCTAAGTAAGTACGCTGGCACGTAGCCGGGAGCAGTTTGGCTGTCTCGTAAGCCTATCACACCTGTGCGTCGTGTGATGATCCGTTTTAGCTGGGCGCTTCTCTTCCTCGGTGCTGCGGCGACGGCGCACGCTGAATGGACAATTGCTTCGGCAGAGTCAGAAGCGGGAAGCGCTGGCGTAGTGCATCGGCATGTTCTTTTGGAAAATGCTGCTGATGGTGGTCACGTCACCTTCGAGCTCGCAATTTTCTCTGCCAAATCGTGCGCGTTGCGAGTCATCGATAATCCTGAGGGCGAAAGACTCGCCGGCATGATGAGGCGGGAAAAATATGTATGCGCAGTGAATGGCGGCTATTTCGACGAACAGTTCAAGCCGATCGGCTTGCGAATTGTGAATAGCCAAATGCTTACGCCTTTAAAACGTGCTCGGCTGATTACCGGCGTACTACTCGCGTCGCCGCGCGACGTGCAAATCGTCCGCACACGTGAATTTTCGCAGCGTCAGAAAATTGAGACCGCAATTCAATGCGGGCCGTTCCTGGTTGATCGCTCGCAACGCGTTGGTGGCTTGAACAATTCGCAGCAGGCGCGGCGAACGTTTGCCGCCGTAGCAATGAACGGGCGCGCGTTGCTCGGTGTTTGCTCGGACATTTCGCTCGCGGACTTGGCGAACATCCTCGCCACAACACGAATTGCCGCGGATTTAAAAATTCAACGCGCACTAAACCTCGACGGCGGTTCCTCGAGCGCATTCTGGTTTGCGCGGGAGAACGGCAGCGTATTTTCCATTCCGGAGCAAAAACCTGTGCGCGATTTTGTGGCTGTGCTACCAAAATAATTGTCGCGACGCTTGTGCCAGGCGCCGTCGTTAAAAGTTCGGCGCTGACACAGCCGCCGCGACAACATGTTTATGAGAACATTTGGCGGATTCAGATCAGGCGATCATTTTTTCTACGGCGAACTGCGCGGCGACGACGTGCACGTACTGGCAAAACCGTATTGGCTTGAGATTCAAACCACCGGCGAGGTATTGCCGTTTACGAGTTTACAGATCGAGCTTCCCGTGGCTCCCTCGAAACTAATCGCCGTCGGTTTGAATTATGCCGATCACATCGCTGAGATGAAGCGCACCCCGCTCGGCACACCGCTGATCTGGTTTAAGGCGCCGAGCTCACTTTTGCCGCACAATGGCGCAATCGAAATTGCGTTTCCCGAACATCAAACTGATTTCGAAGCGGAATTGGCCGTGGTGATTGGTAGGGCCGCGAAAAATCTGGTTGTGGAACGGGCGCTCGATTTTGTTTTCGGGTACACAATCGGTCTCGATATCAGCGACCGCGATTTACAAAAGAGCGAGAAGCAATTTGGCCGCTGCAAATCATTTGACACTTACACGCCGATCGGGCCGTTTATTTATGCCGGAGCGGATGTTGCCGATGTTTCGCTGGAGCTATGGCAAAATGGTAAGCTCCGGCAGAGCACGCGCACGAGCCGAATGATCTACTCGGTAGCGCAAATCATTTCATTCGCGAGCCAGTCGCTCACACTTTTACCTGGCGATGTAATCTTAACTGGAACGCCTTCCGGTGTCGGACCGATTCATGCCGGCGATCAATTGGAGACAGCAATCGACGATTGGCCGCGACTGCGGAACACCGTCGTGATCGCGCACCGCGTTTCGGGTCGCAACGCTGAAGAAAATTCGAAAATGACAATTTGAAAGATTTGCTTACGTCCCACGAGTTGAGATATTTCGAATCAAAGATGCGACCTTTCGAAAGGGAGCACAGCGGAAAAAAAATGAAAAGTTTTGCTCGACTCGCAACCAGGGCGTCTGCGATAAGAGAAAACCTGTGTCGAAATCGATCTACTCAGATCAAACTCCTGCTTCAATTATGAAAACACTACTTGCCACCTGCCTATCCTTACTCGCGTTTGCACTGATTTCGCTCGCGCAATCTCCGCCGCCAAAACAGGCTCCTCCTGCAGCAGGAACGAATCCGGCTGCCCAAGCGCCGGCAAATCCGGCCGCAGCGGCGCAGGCGCCTGCTACAAACGTGCCGCCAGGGCAAGCTGCGGCGCAGCAACCAGCAGCGCCAGGGCAACCTGCAGTGCAGCAACCAGCGGCGCCTGGGCAACCCGCAGCTGCAGGACAACCAGGAGCACCTGGACAACCCGGAGCTGCAGGACAACCTGCGGCACCCGGCGCGCCGGTTACCGGTACAAGTCCCGCACAAGCTGGCGCCGAGAGTCCTGCCGCGGCGGCCGCAGTGAGTGCCGCACCACCAGCTGCTTCGCCTCCTGCCGACGCTGGAATCTTAGGCAGTAACTGGTTGATCGATAAGTTTCATAAGGGCGGTCCAATCATGTGGCCGATTTTGATTGTATCGATCATCGGGCTCACTGTCGTGATCGAGCGAATTTTTTGGTGGACCGGCCGGTGGTTTCGTCGTGATCCCAAACGGATCGAGAAAGTGTTTACCGCGATTGAGAACGGCGATGTGGCGGAGGCCTCGAGGCTTTCCCGCGGATCGCGCGATCCGGTTTTGCGCATGATGTGGAATGGTCTCAATCACCAACACGCTTCGTTGCAGGGCGCACTACAAGTCGCTGCGGGCATCGAGATCAAACGCGCCGGTCGATTCCTCGTCGTCATGGACACGCTCGTAACTTTGGCGCCGTTGCTCGGTCTGTTGGGCACGATTACAGGTCTTATCAGGTCGTTCAGCTTTCTGGGTAACGAAGAGCTGGCGGTGCAAGCCGTCACCGGCGGTATCGCCGAGGCGCTCATTGCCACAGCCTGCGGTCTCGGTATTGCCATCTTCGCACTGATTCCGTTTAACTTTTTCACTTCCCGGGTGTCTAACTTGGAGTTCGAATTGCAGACGGCGGCCACAAACCTGGAGGTGATGTTGGGAGCACAAACCGCGGCGCGCGAACTGGATTTCGCGGCGCAATCCCCATCTTCCGGGAAAGGCTCGTCGATTTAAAGCTATCCAATGCACGTACACTCGCCAATTCCTCACAAAAAAGCGCGGATTGAGATCATCCCATTGATCGACATCATGTTCTTTTTGCTCGCCAGCTTCATGATGGTGAGCTTGAGCCAGGTGCATATGAAAGGGATTAAGGTGAATCTGCCCTCGGGGGTTTCAGGTCAGACGCAGACAAAGCGCGAGTACATTAGCGTTTCTGTTGATAAGGACGGCCATTACTTCTTCGATAAGGACGAAGTGAAAGACGAAGAGCTAATAAGTCTCCTGCGCAAGGTGCACGATTCAGCCCCTGATGCGAAGGTGTTCGTTCGGGGGGATCGGGACTCGGTTCATCTGAACGTTGCCCACGCGCTCGACATAATCCGCTCGGCTGGTTTTTATAAGATCTCGTTTGAAATTAAGAGCGAGGCGCTCAAAGGAGTTCCGGGACCACCCCATTGATTGCGTATGGCGAAATTGAACCTGCAACCGCTATTTTACCGGCCACCGCCTCGGTGGTATTTCTGGACTGCGCTTGGCGCTGCATTGGCGATCCATCTCACAGCGGTTGCAGTCTCTCAAAGACATGAGGCGCCTGCAGTGGAGCTTCCTCCACAGCCGCCGACTGTCGTCGAGGCGGTCTTAGCGCCACCCGAGTCGACTCCTCCGCCAGAAGATATTCCCATTCCCGAACCTCCTCCTCCGCCAGACATTCAACCGGAATTCGTCGAAGAAAGAACACCGCCACCGCGGCAGCCACAGAACGCGCAAAAATTTACGCCGATCAAAGCCCCTGGACCGATGTCGATGTCTCGAGCAAAAGCGCTCGCCTTGTATGCGCCGCGTCCCCAGTATCCCTACGAAGCGCGCTCGCGACACGTCACTGGTAGTGGAGTGATCGTCGCCCAAGTGGATGCAGGCAGCGGCAACGTCACTAGCTGTTCTGTCTCGCAAAGCACCGGGAGCCCCATTCTGGATAATGCCGCCACCAGCGCGTTTCGGCAGTGGCGATTTAGACCTGGAACAGTTTCCAAGGTTAACATTCCCATCACTTTCACCATGACCGGCGCGTCGTACTAACTTCCGTAACATGAGACTAGCTTCGCCAGTTCCGCACAAACGAGCGCGTATCGAGATCATCCCGTTGATCGACATCATGTTCTTTCTGCTTGCCAGCTTTATGATGGTGAGCCTGAGCCAGACTCACATGAAAGGCATTCGCGTGAATTTGCCGGCTGCGGTAGGGCCCCCGCCAAGCGGGGTGAAGGATTTTGTTTCTGTAAAAGTGCTGGAGGGAAATGCTGTATTCTTCGATAACCAGTACGTAGCAGACGATCAAGTTTTGCCACGCCTATTTCAGCTTCACCAGGCAAATCGGGACATCAAAATCTCGATCAGCGCAGCGCCGATGGCCATGTACGGTGATGTCATCGGAGTGCTCGACAAGGTTCGCTCGGTCGGAATTACAAGGGTCGGTTATCAAATTAGAGCAGCTTCTGGCGTTGCGCCCGCAGGTGCTGCGCCGCCGGCAGGTGCCCCCCCCCCCCCACCGCCACCGCCCACACCTTAGCTGCAGGAGCCGTTAGCCTCCTACGATTGACTATCCCGACCGCTTTTTTGGTGATCGGGGCGGACTATTAAGAATGCGCCTAATTTTTCCAAGGCGCGAGCCCTGTGGCTCAATTGGTTTTTTTTCGCAGGTTCAAGCTCACCAAAGGTTCGTTGGAAGCCGTTTGGAATAAAAATCGGATCATATCCAAATCCGTGTGACCCGCGCGGTCGATCAGCGATTCGTCCCTCAACAAGTCCTTCAAACATTCCGAGAACCTCGCCGTTGCGCGCCAGCGCCAGCACGCAACGGAATCGAGCGCGCCCTGGGTCCTTCGGAGTGGCAACTCGGCCAAGTTGCTTCAATAACTTCTCAATTTTTTCGTTGTCACTCGCGTCCGGTCCCGCGTAACGGGCGGAGTAAATCCCCGGCGCGCCACCGAGGGCATCGACCTCCAACCCGGAATCGTCTGCAACGACAAAGCCGGGTATGTGCTTCGAAACTGTCACAGCTTTGAGAATCGCGTTATCTTGAAAAGTTTTTCCCGTCTCCGAAATGTGAGGAATCTCAGGATGGTCAGCCAAATCGTTCACTTGGAACTGCGGCCCGAGAATCTTCCGGATTTCTGCGGTCTTATTCGCATTGCGCGTTGCGAACAAAAGCTCGATCACAATTCAGATGAATCTGGAAACCAGGAATCCACGAATAAGTTTTAGTTTGTTTTCCTGGCTTCCTGGGTTCCTGATTGAAATGTAATGAACAGCGAACGGCGCAAACCATATCCATTCGACGAGATCGAACCGAAATGGCAAGCCATTTGGGAGGAGCGGCAGCTTTTTCACGGGCCCAATCCTGGTGAAAAAGGTTTCGATCCGGCGAAACCGAAATTTTATGTCCTTGATATGTTTCCCTACCCGAGCGGGGCGGGGTTGCACGTTGGACATCCCGAAGGTTATACCGCAACGGACATCATTGCTCGCCACAAACGGATGCGTGGCTTCAACGTGTTGCATCCAATGGGTTGGGACGCGTTCGGTTTGCCTGCCGAGCAATATGCAGTAAAAAGCGGTCAGCATCCCGCCGTCACCACGCGCGAGAACGTCGCGAAATTCAAAAGCCAACTAAAGCGAATCGGTTTTTCCTATGATTGGCAACGAGAGATCAACACGACCGATCCGCGCTACTACAAATGGACGCAGTGGATTTTTCTCCAGATCTACAATTCCTGGTTCAATCCGAAAACAAAGCGGGCCGAGCCGATTTCAACATATCGGGGCGCTGATCCGGACAGTGTTCGGCTCGCCTATGTTGCTGAAGTCCCCGTCAACTGGTGCCAGGAGTTGGGCACGGTTTTGGCCAACGAGGAAGTCGTGGACGGAAAAAGTGAAGTTGGCGGGTTCCCGGTTGTTCGAAGGCCGATGCGGCAGTGGATGTTGCGCATCACAGCGTATGCGGAGCGATTGCTTGATGGACTCGACGAACTTGATTGGCCCGAAGGAATAAAACTGCTTCAGCGCAATTGGATCGGCCGCAGCGAAGGCGCGGAAATCGATTTCAACATCGACAAAAGCGATCAAAAGATTCACGTTTTTACCACGCGTCCCGACACGCTTTACGGTGGGACATTTTTGGTGCTCGCGCCCGAACATTCTCTTGTCGACTTAATTGTTACCGAGGAACAATGGCCGGCGGTACGCGACTATCGCGAACGCACCGCACGCAAAAGCGATCTCGAACGTGCCGATCTGTCGAAAGACAAAACCGGCGTGTTCACCGGGGCGTACGCGATTAATCCCGCAAACAGCAAAAAGATTCCAATTTGGATCGCTGACTATGTGCTGATTGGTTATGGGACGGGCGCAATAGGTGGCGTGCCCGCGCATGACGAACGCGACTTGGAATTCGCGCGCAAATTTGATTTGCCGATCGTTGAAGTCGTCCAACCACTGGCCGAGGAGCCGGCGCTGGGTTTCATCGGCGAGGGGATCGCAATCAATTCGCCGATTATTAACGGCCTGGCGAGCGCCGAGGCGAAAAGGAAAATTACCGCTTGGCTGGAAGAGCGCGGTCAAGGCAAACGTGCGATCAATTACAAACTCCGCGACTGGCTTTTTTCACGGCAGCGTTATTGGGGTGAGCCATTTCCTATCATCTGGGAAGGTTACCATCACCATTCGTTAGGCGAAAGCGAACTGCCTGTGATGCCGCCGGCACTGGAAGATTACAAGCCAATCGGCACGGGCGAACCTCCCCTGGCTAGAGCGAAAGAGTGGGTTCGCTATTCTGAGAAGGCCGTGCGCGAGACAAACACGATGCCGCAATGGGCAGGGTCGTGCTGGTATTACCTGCGATTTTGCGACCCGCACAATGATCACCGATTCGTCGGTAAAGAAGCGGAGCGTTATTGGATGGGTGGTGATAAGCAGGGTGGCGTGGATTTGTATGTCGGCGGCACCGAGCACGCGGTGCTGCATCTGCTTTACGCGCGTTTCTGGCAGAAAGTCCTGTTTGACCTTGGCTACGTCTCAAAGGCGGAGCCATTCCAGCGCCTCGTTAATCAGGGAATTATCCTCGGCGAAGATAACCAAAAAATGTCGAAATCACGCGGCAACATCGTGAACCCCGATGACGTCATCGAGCAGCACGGCGCGGACGCATTTCGCTGCTACGAGATGTTTATGGGCCCGCTCGAGCAGATGAAACCCTGGAGCATGCGTGGCGTCGAGGGCGTAGCGCGCTTTCTGGCGCGCGTCTGGCGCCTACTGATGACTGAGAACCAGAGAGGCGAGTGGGAATTATCATCCAAGATCAAAAACACCGACTCGGACAAGGCGCAGCAGAAGCTGCTCCATGCCACTATCAAGAAAGTCACGAAGGATATCGAATCGTTCTCGTTTAATACCGCAATCTCACAAATGATGATTTTCGTAAACGCGTTTACGAATGTCGAAGTAATTCCATTATCGGAAATGCGCAGCTTCCTTATTTTGCTGAATCCGTTCGCCCCTCACATTGCCTCCGAATTATGGGAGAGACTGACTACAAAATTCACCGATGCGCGCGGCGACATCACGGAACAGCCCTGGCCAGGTTATGACGAGAGGCTGCTCGTCGAGCAAGAGGTTGAAATTGTAATTCAAATAAACGGGAAACTGCGCGATCGAATCAAGATGTCGATCGCCGCGACCGAAGAGGAAATGAAAACCGCCGCCATCGCGAACCCCAAAATTCAAAAACTCGTTAGCGGCAAAAATATTGGCAAAGTCGTGGTCGTACCCAAAAAGCTTGTCAATATAGTCGTGCACTGATAAGCGGAGCGTATGTGGAAAGAGTTTAAAGAGTTTGCTGTCAAGGGGAACGCGATTGATCTGGCGGTTGGCGTGATAATTGGCGCCGCTTTCGGCTCGGTAATCGGTTCATTGGTCAAAGACATCATTATGCCGCCTGTTGGATTACTCACCGGCGGTCTTGATTTTTCCAACCAATTCCTCTTGCTCAAACGTGCGCCAGGCGGCGCAATATTTGCGACTCCGGCTGACGCAGCAAAGGCGGGTGCTGTCACCTGGAACTATGGCAGCTTCATCACGCTGCTGATAAACTTCCTTATCGTGGCCTTTGCGATCTTCATCATCATCAAAGGCGTGAACAGGATGAAGCGTCCAACGCCAACCGCAGCCCCGGTTTCGAAGGAGTGCCCGGCGTGTGCAATGACGATTCCGATTAAGGCGACTCGGTGTCCCCATTGCACGAGCGAGCTCTCGCAAGGCGGACCACGCGCCAGCGCCGTAGCCGGCCTGGGTTAGTCTCGGCTGGGAGAATCACACCCTCAAAGAGAGCCTCCCAGATCCAGAAGCCCTAGGGAATTTTTGTAAATTATTCCTTGCCCTTCGTTTCTCGGGCTGCTAATGGGGGGCGATTGCAGATGCGTAGATGCCTTAACCTTACGCTCGCAGGAGCGGCAGCTTGCTTGATCGTGGGCTGTGCCACGCAGTCGAAACCGACCCTCACCACAAGTGGGCGTCGCATACCAAAGGTGCGCACCACGGCCTATACCGAGCTTGAGGGGGGAAGCGGCCATCACAACGCGCTTGGTCAATATCTCTCTGGCCGGCACGTGTTGAGTGCCGCCGCTGATTGGTCGCGCTATCCGCTCGGAACCCGGTTCCGACTTGTCGATACCAGCGAAGAATATGTGATCGACGATTACGGGGGGGCGTTGCTCGGCACGGACACGATTGACCTTTTTAAGCCGAGCCGGCTCGAGGTGAAACGCTGGGGCGTCCGCCACGTGGACATTGACATTTTGCAATGGGGCTCGGACGAAGAAAGTTTGAAAGTGCTTGCCCCGCGCTGCAAACACCATTGCGCGCGGCAGATGGTCGCAGCCATTCAGAAAAAGAAGGGCAAAACGGTCGCGCAATCCTCTCCGACCCATAGTTCGCTTTGATTTAACGCGAGTCCCGCCGCATTTTCCCCGCCCATGAGAATTTTCCTTACCGGGGGGGCGGGCTACATCGGGAGCGTTTGCTCCGAACTCTTGCTGAATGAAGGTCACGAGATTGCCATCTTTGATAACCTGACTGAGGGCCATCGACGCGCAGTCGATCCCCGGGCGAACTTCATTCAGGGTGACTTGGCCGACCGCCTGCAAATTGAGGCTGCGTTTTCCAGCACGCGCCCTGATGCGGTAATGCATTTTGCCGCATACGCACTCGTCCCCGAGTCGATGCACGATCCCTCGAAATATTTTCGCAACAATATTGCCAATGGCTTGAATCTGCTGGATGCCGTGGTGGCAACGGGTGTTCACCGGATCATTTTTTCATCGACCTGCGCGATTTTTGGACCGCCGGAACGGGTGCCGATCGATGAAACTGCGAACCCGCGTCCGGTCAGCCCATACGGCGAATCGAAACTGGCTTTTGAGAGAATTCTCCGTTGGTACGACGAGATCCATGGATTGAAGTTTGTTTCATTGCGTTATTTCAACGCGGCCGGCGCCACGGAGAACCTCGGTGAAGATCATCGGCCCGAAACACACTTGATTCCGAATGTGTTGAAGGTCGCGCTTGGTAAGAGCCCGAACGTCGAAATTTACGGAACGGATTATGAGACGCCCGACGGAACATGTATTCGCGACTACATTCACATCGTCGACCTTGCCCGCGCGCACATACTGGCTCTCGGCGCGGCCTCCAGCGGTTTCTACAATCTCGGCACGGGAGGTGGCTCCAGTGTTCGAGAGGTCATCGCGGCCTGCCGCAAAATCACCGGGCGAAAGATCGAGACGATTGAAAAGCCACGCAGACCTGGCGACCCGCCGCGCCTAATTGCTTCGTCGGAAAAAATCAAGAAGGAGCTCGGCTGGCAACCGCAGTTCCAATCCCTCGATGCTATCGTCGAGAGCGCCTGGAAATGGCACCTGAAATTCCCGGACGGCTACGAAGAGTAGACGGGGTGCTATAGAGTCCGCTGTCCTCAGCGGAAAGCGTTTGCCCTGCTGGCAGGGTCTGCGCTGAGGACAGCGCACGCTACAGCCAATGTTTGGCTGGGTCTTTCAGCGGCTACCTGATGCGGCAGCGACAGCTGCTTGGACCGATGCGATTCCCAGATCGCTGACCTTCCTGCTTCGCGCGCGGAGAATTTGTACATTCTTATTTCTGGGCGCCCAGACATCGGGATCGGTCGGGCCAAACATCAAAACGCAATTTGCGCCCGAGGCTGCGGCCAGGTGCGAGATTCCGCTGTCGTGTCCAATGAAGATCGAGCGCTCAAGCACCGCGGCCAGATGAGGCAGCGGTAAATTGTTTGCGAAACGGACCTCACCATTTTTCCACTCGTGCTCCAACGCATCCGCTGCGGTTTTGTCTGCCTCGCCTGAAACGACGACCAGGGAGAAAGCCTTTCCAACCTGTCCATATTTGTCTTCGGCGAGTGGAACACCGCCGTTCCTTGAAAACAGCGCGATCCAATTTTCCAACGGCCAGTTCTTTTCTGCGCTGCCGCTTCCCGGATGAATTGCGAGAATTGGCTGCTGTAAGAACTGGAGAAATCCTTTGGCGAATTGTCGATCGTCTATTGAGGGGAAAACCTTTTCAGTAAGATCGCCGACTGCGATTCCCAGTTGTTCGATCGGGAGCGCAAGCTGGCGCGCGGCGTGCACAGCGGTTTCCACGATCTTGGCGGGCCCGCAAAGTAGATTTTCAACGCCACAGCGACGCAGGTTGTTTGCAAAGATCCTGTCCGGATCAAACAGATAACTGATGATCAAATCGAAGCTCGCGAAATAATTTGCCAACTCCGCTGGCAAATCCGAATTCTTGGCGAAGAAGCTCGAGAGCGGTCCGTATTCGATCGAGCGTACTGCTTGCGCGTAAAATCGGTTTTCAGCAAGCGCCGCGATGTGCCTGTAACCAAGGATCTCGACGTGCGCATTTGGACGGGCGTCGCGCAGCGCCTTAAGGCCTGGCAAAGTGAGAATGAAATCGCCGATCGCGCCGCCGCGGACGACCAGAACGCGGTTCATCTTTCTTGTGTAGCCACGGCCCTGTGGGCCGCGTTCATTGTAAAATCAAAACCCGTCTGCCGTGACCGGCCACAGGCCGGTGGCTACAGCGGAAATGCCGTTTCAATATTGCCTGAATGTGAAGCTGAGAATCACACCGCCATAGATCAGGGCCAAAGCATGCAAACAACGCCAGCGAAAAACGCTACGTGCACTCCAGTTGATTTGATCGCGAAGGACGTACGGGATTGCGACCCAGAATAGGCCGGCAACGATTAGCAGATAGGCGAAGACCGTTATTAGCAGCCGACTCGTTTCGTAACGCAAAAAGGCAGCGTCCAGTAGCGGTTCCGCCGCAAGCAGACAAAGAATTCCAAGGGCGCGCACCGCCAGAAACTCATCGACAAACCGCAGGACGAGCACGTAACCAATTGGCAACACAATGAGCAGCGGGCGACGAAAGCTGGAGAATTCACCCATCTGAATCGTGGCGAGTAGCCAAAACGTCCAAACAAGACAAATGGTGAGCAAAATAACTCCTGCAACGCGAGAGCGCGGAAAGCGCTGAACAACACCGGCAGAATCCGGTTCTAGTAATCCGAGCAAACCGATCAGAATGAGAAATGCGCTCACGATGATTCCCGCAGTGTGCAAAGAGAGCTCGTAGATCATGCGTCAAAATTGGCTAATGGCGTGTGAGTTTGGATAAGGTGGCACACGTTTTCAACCTGCGATTGTGCCGCAACCTCAAAACATTGCCAGAGTAGCGTATGCCTCCGGCTTGCGATCCAAAGGAGGCGAGCCGGAGGCATGCGCCACTTTAACCGGCGTGCCATACAAACTGAAACCATTGGCTCGCTCGATTTGGACATCCACCAGTTCTCCGATCAGTTCGTTGTCGCCTTCAAACACGACAATTTTGTTGGTGCGGGTTCGGCCCATCAGACGGGCCGGGTTTGTTTTGCTCGGCCCTTCGCAGAGAACTTCCACACATTGACCGACCAGTCTCTCGCCTGCGCGTCGCGTTGACTCATTAACAAGCCGGAGCAACTCCTGGTTGCGCTCTTCCTTAATGCGCTCATCGATTTGATCTCTCATCCCCGCCGCTGGCGTGTCGCGTCGCGGCGAATAACGAAACACGAAAGCGTTATCGAATTCGATTTCCTCGACCAAATCCCGCGTCTGCTTGTAATCGTCTTCTGTTTCGCCGGGAAATCCGACGATTATATCAGTGGTAATCGCAATACCGTCGCGCGCCCTCCGAATTCGCCGGACGAGATCGACGTATTTTTCTGCCGTGTACGCTCGGTGCATGGTTTTCAGAATTTTGTTGGAGCCCGATTGCAATGGCAGATGAACATGTTCGGCGAGTTTCGGCAAACGCGAGATCGCGTCGATTAAGTCGTCTCGGAAGCCGATAGGGTGGGGCGACGTGAAACGCAATCTCTCGAGGCCTTCCACCTCGTGAACTGCTTCGAGCAACTGCACAAACGGAGATTTGTTGTTGATCTTCGAGAATTCGTGGCGGCCGTAAAGATTCACGATTTGCCCGAGCAGCGTGACCTCCTTGACGCCGCGCGAAACGAGGTCGCGCACTTCGCTTACAATTTCGTCGATGGAACGGCTGCGCTCCTCGCCGCGCGTCTGTGGAACGATGCAGAATGTGCAGTGCATGTTGCATCCCTGCATGACAGAGACGAACGCGGTCGTCTGTCTTGCCGTGAGTTTTTGTTCTCGGATCGTCGATTGCGAACCTGGCTCCTCTGCAACGTCCACAATCGAAAACCGCAGATCATCCATTCTGCTGTAGCCGGGATCGGTGATCCCGGCCGCGCGCGTGATTTTCCTCGCTACCAGTTCCTCCACGTATTCCGCGACCCGGTGAAATTTCTGTGTTCCCACCACCAGATCGACATGCGGCAACCCATTCAGCAGTTCGCCACCGCGTGCCTGGGCCATGCAACCCAGGAATCCGAAGACAACGTGCGGCCGTTCTTTGGCGAGTCGCCCCAGCATTCCCATTTTCCCCAGCGCCTTCTGGTCAGCCGTATCGCGCACGCTGCACGTGTTCAAGAGCACAACGTCGGCGTCTGATTCATGTGCGACGCGCTCGTACCCTCGCGCCATGAGCGAATGCGCGACCTGTTCCGAGTCGCGCTCGTTCATCTGGCAGCCGTAAGTTTTGATAAAAAATTTTGGCATGGAGGAGCCAGAACAATACATGGCGAGCAAATGTCGTCCAAGACACGGAACATGTATTTCTAGCAGCGCACATCAATTGCACTGTCATGTTGAGCGCGAGCGAAACATCTCTGGCTATTGCTCTTTTGGCGGAATCAAATGATCTGAGATTGAAAGCCTGGCCTCGTCGCCTGCAGCGACTGCGTTGCAGCTTTGCTTCGCTCAGAATGACAATGTGCTGTCTATTTGCGTAGCTGGTGGATTTGCTGATCCATACTCAACCTGCGTTACGACGTTCGTGACAATTCGTGTAAGTCGTGTCTTAAATCGCCGCATGCCGACAACTAAGGATCAGCCTCCAGCGATTGGCATCATCGGTGGCAGCGGTCTATACCAGATTGAGGAATTACGAGACGCGGCTGAACACAAGGTCGGCACACCGTTTGGATCGCCATCGGACGTGCTTGTTGGAGGAAAATTGAGCGGGCGTCCGGTTTATTTTCTTCCGCGGCACGGACGCGGTCATCGGATTCTGCCGCACGAAATAAATCACCGCGCCAATATCTACGCGCTCCGATCGTTGAACGTTCGCTGGATCATCTCGGTGGCGGCAGTAGGCAGTTTGCAGGAAAAATATGTGCCGCGGGATGTAGTCTTACCTTCGCAGTTTTATGATCGCACCAGCCAGCGCGCGACCCATACATTTTTTGGAGAGGGGATCGCAGCGCATGTCGCCTTCGCTGAGCCCATCAGCGCGGACCTGCGCAATCTTCTGGCGGAATCGGCCAGGTCTCTCGGGATCAGCATTCATAATGGTGGCGTTTACGTGAACATGGATGGCCCCGCGTTTTCTACCCGCGCAGAATCGGAATTTAATCACCGCAACGGCTTTGACGT
>DATASP010000127.1:0-6116 GCA_036269155.1 Candidatus Udaeobacter sp. | reverse complement strand
TTTTCGTTTGGATCGGGGCGGCGGAGAAGTTTGCGGTTGTTCGCCACGAGACTCGCGGTAAGCCGCAAGCGCTTTTCGGGTCAAATCATTGTAGCGCCCATCGATTTTACCCGGGCTAAAATTCGCGCGATCAAGAAACACCTGCAGACGAGTGGCTGCTTCAATGTCAGCCTTGGTTGGCTTTGATGTCCTTGCCGCCTTTCTCTTCGCCGAAGCTTGAGGAATGCTGCTTGTGATTAATACTGCGACGAGCGCGACGCGAAGAATTGCATTCACTTAAATGGATCGAAACGGTTGCCAGCGACGGCTGCCTTGAGCAACGCAAGCCGACGAGTTTTTACGTTTGCAATCTGCAACGGATGCGTAACGTGCAGGTCAATTCAATCGTCCGACGTTGATGCTCTCGCCTTCTCGATCAATTCCCAGTCTGGCGAAGTTGTTCGCGGCGGTCGCTCTTTTTCCATTTGCATTTAGCGCATTCGGGGATCCGGCTGCGGACGTTCTCGATCAGACGAATGCGCGTGTTCAATCGGTGATCGCTGCTCAAGATGAGGTCACGCCCTCGCTTATGCAACGGCCGGAGATTTTGGGAACCGCGGTGGGCGTTAGCGAAACTGGTAATCCAACATTGATGGTTTATGTCAATCGCGACGCACCCAATGTGGAACAAGCGATTCGCACTCTGCCGCGCGAAGTCCGCGGTACGGCGGTGCAGGTGGAATTGATGGACGAGATTCGCGCGATGGGAAACACGGCAAAACAGACACCGCCCATTTCGCTTGGAACCTCGGGCGGCTGGACGTACGATCTGGCAAATGGCTACTGCTGCGGCGGTACTCTCGGCGCACTCGTAAAGATCGGCAGCACACCCTATATTTTGAGCGCCTGTCACGTCTTGGAAGGGGACACGGTCCTCGGGGGTAATAGTAGAATCGCCAAAACGGGCGATCCTATTATTCAGCCTGGGTTGATTGACGAGGGGTGTAACAGGAACCTCGCACAAACGGTCGGAACGCTGGTCAAGAAAAGTTCCTTAGCCACGAGTAACACCGATTGCGCCATCGCGACAGTGGCTGGCGGGATGGTGCGCAGCGATGGCGCCATTCTCGGGATAGGTACAATTTCCCATAACACCGTTGCGGCCTCAATGAATCAGCATGTCAAAAAGAGTGGGCGCACCAGTGGGCTGACGCACAGTCATGTTTCCGGCTTGAATGCAACGGTGAGAGTGGCCTTTACGAATGAGTGTAATGGCGGCACGTATTACAAAAACTTCTCCGGCCAGATTGTGGTCGCTAATTCTTCGAGCAGCTTCTTGAAGGCGGGTGACTCCGGGTCGTTAATGGTTGAGGACACTTCGCCAAACCCGCGCGCGATTGGTCTCCTTTTTGCGGCTAACAACACCCAGGCGTTTGCCAACCCAATCGGGCAGGTGCTGAGTTTTCTTGGCGCCACAATGGTGGGGAATTGATGGGAATTTGAGATTGTGCGCATGCGGAAGACACTGGCGAACGCGTGGCTCCCGGTGTTGCTCGTGCTGAGTTCGATTGTCGTTTACTCTCAGAACATGCAGAATTCGCTACAACCGAAGCGCGACATTAACGACATTCTCGCCGCGCATGATAAGGAGCTACTGGCAATACCCGACGTGGTTGGCGTGTATGTCGGCACAACGGAAGATGGCCGGACGCCTTGTTTAAAGGTGATGCTCGCTCGTAAGAATCCAGAGTCTGAACGAAAGATTCCGCGGACAATCGAGGGTTATCCTGTTGTTACAGAAATAACGGGACGCGTGCGCGCGCTCGGCAGACCCTAGCCAACACGAATACTTGGCCAGAGCGACCGAAAAGAAAACGCGCCTTTTTGTGTTCGCCCGAAGGCAGAACAGAAAGGCGCGTTGGAGACGAAACAGACTAGCTTTTAGTCTTCGTCCACGATTACGCGATCAACCATCATGTTGTCGCCTGTTCCAGCGTAATGGACGTGGACTGGGACCCCGACTCTGACCTTCGTTTTTACCACGTCCGGATCGAGGACCTTGCCGCTTCTGGTCACATATGTGACCGTCTTGCCGAAGCGATAAGTTCGCGGTCCGCTGGTTTCCTTCAGAACGATCTGACTGCCCGGAGTGTACTCCGTGATCGTCCCGCTGCCTTCAGTCGTGGTCGTTGTCGTGGTCTCCGAGACCTGTGCCCACGCAAACGGGGCAGCAACTGCCAATGCCATGCTTAGAAGCAATTTTTTCATGATTTCCCCCTTTTCCTTCAGTTGCGGCAATGATAACGTCCTCTGTCCCCCCGTTAAGTTCGAGAACTCAGAGAACTTGCCGTTATAGTGGATTCGGATGCAGCATGGGCCGCGGATGTTTGAAAAGTTCTTTTGCGTCCCTTGAGCCTGCTCTCGCCGAGGAGACTCCTTTAGACTAAATATAGTTGATATGAAGTTCTGGATCGGAACCTCGGGATTTCAGTACGCAGAGTGGAAAGGAAATTTCTATCCGGAAGATTTGCCCGCCGCGAAGATGTTGCTGTTTTATGCGGGGCGATTTTCAACCACGGAAATCAATTACACATTTCACCGCATTCCCGCGCCGAAAACAATCGACAACTGGAAAGCGCAAACGCCGGAAGAATTCCGGTTTGCATTGAAAGCACCGCAGAAAATCACGCATTGGTCGAAGCTGCGCGATTGCGTCGACACACTTGAATATTTCTGCAAAGTCGTCACCGGCCTCGGGGAGCGACTTGGCCCGGTTTTATTTCAGTTGCCGCCAACCTTCAAGAAGGACGCCGATGTATTGGGTTCGTTTCTACGCGAATTTCCTGCCATGCGCGCCGCGTTTGAATTCCGTCATGACTCCTGGTTCGACGACGACATCTTCGATCTGCTCAAATCGCGCAACATCGCCCTCTGCATCGCGGACACGGATACCATCGCTACGCCAGGGAAGATTACCTCTGATTACGGGTACCTCCGCCTGCGTCGCGAAGATTATCAAGCGACTGACATCGAACGTTGGGCAGAATTCGCGCGCCAACAGGAATCGAATTGGCAAGACGCGTTCGTCTATTTCAAGCACGAAGAAAGCGGCATCGGACCAAAACTCGCGCAGCAGATGTTGAAATTGCTCGCGTGACCCGGTAGAGCTAACGCCCGATCAAAATAAAAATTCCTGCCAGCAGCGCCAGCACGCCGGTTATAATTCCGATGCCAAGTCCAGTGAGGGTGAGGATCCCCACCGCGATGAGATAAATTGCGAGCAGGAGCATGCCGATGTTTTTAGTAATCATGTCGCGAGTATTTGAAATGTTCCCGTGAGGTGGCAATCCAAAACTCGTTGCACCGGCACAGAGAGCCTGCATTCTTACAGCGTTTTGAGGTACTCGATCAGCTCGCGCTTTTCCTCCGGGGAGAGTTTCGTTCCATAATCATGACCGGAATTGGAATTGCCTGCAGTGGTCGTATTAAACAGGTATGCGCCGTCATTTCTGTAAACCCATTTCTTTCTCATCGAACACATGCGAACCGCGGCGGAAAGTTTTTGCGCGCAGGGCCGGCTCAGTCAGCAATTCGTTCATTGTGCGCACGGATCCGTTGTGCAAATAAGGTGATCGAGCCCAAACGCCGTTTAATGTGGTTGCGAAATATTTTCCTGTGCTGCGAACTCCGGCTTCTTTCGGCGGCTGATAACCTTCGGTTTCAAGTTCAGCCAGAAATTTATTGAAACCATCAGCCAGTTTTTGGGTGAACATCTCCGCCCGATGAGGGTCTGTCCCAACTTCGGTCACAGAATACAATCGCTTGTCGCTTTCCAGCCCGCCATGGCATGAATTGCAGTTCGCCGCGAAAGTGACGCCCCCCGTTTCGCTGCCTGGTTGTCGATTGTGAATGGATAACGGGGCGGCCGGATTTTTTCCGACAAGTCGGTCTGCCGTTTTACCGCCGCGAATTCCAGATCGGCATGTTTCGCATGCAGCGGTGCACCCAGCCCTAGTGAGGCTAGCAAATTGCGCGAAATCGGCGACTTCGTGTTGCCGTCCCAGTGTACCCACGTGCGTTTGTCCACGTTCCAAACCAAACCAAACTTAGTTGGCGAATATGGCTGTGGTGCGTGCAAGAGACTCGCGGCCAGAAGACCAAACGCGTCGTTGCGTCCCGGTCCGGAAGATGGCGGCGCTTTCTCCGGCGGTTGATCGGGAACATGCAATGCAGCTCGTATGTTATGAAACAGCTTCAGCATCGTGTGCGCGCGCGTCGCAAGATCGATATCTGGGTCGAATGATTTTTGGACCTCAATGTTGCCAATCTTGTGCAGTTCACCGGGTTCGACGTCCTTCGCCCCGAATGGATCGTTCTTCATTGTTGCAACAATTTTTTGCTCCTGGCTCTGCCACAAACGATCAAAGGCCCTGGGTTCGCCGTTGAAATAAGCAGCAAGAAAGCTTTTCATGTTGCCCGGCTCTGAAGTTCTAAACGTCGCTACGAGGATCGATCCAAAGAATGTCTCGACATCCAAGTGACTGGTGACCCCAACGATGCGGATTGGCTCGGTGACAGATGTCGACGTGATTTGTGCGACGTGGCAGGAGGCGCAATTGATCCCAACGGTGGACAAGCCACCGAGATGTTTCACGTCTTTCCGGCTAAGACCGATCGGCCAACCGAACTCGTTATCGGGAATCAAGCCCAGATGCGAGAGATCGCTGGTTGGAAATAAATCTGGATAAGTTTTGATGAAGGCCCGCAGAATACCCTCTGGAACGACTTCGGTACCCATTGAGCCGTGCAGAAAAAAGGCCATGTCTTGCGTCGACCAATTGGGGACCTGCTCAATGTCAGTTCTCGTGGATTTCTCGGGTACAGCTGCATTCGCGTAGAGCGCGAGCACGGGAAAGAGAATTGCAAAGCGCGCCTTTCGCCTGCTACGGCTGCCGATTGGTAGCCGACGCGCTTGCCGTGCGGCGCAAATCGGGGACTGCTTTCTCATCGCTGCGTGCAGCGATCGCTATCTGCCACCCACACGAACTACCACTGCTGAAATATCTTTCACATCGATGAAGGCGTCGAAAAATTCCGCACCGGTCAAATTGGAAAGATGGACGACGTTTTCAGTGACTCCGGCCACTTTACCGCCCATTTTTTCTCCAGATCTCAAATGCAACTCGACAGCTTTGCCGACGCCGCCCTGAAGCAGACTGAGGACGGTGGTGTTTGGTTGGAGGACGGCTTTTTCCTGAGCCAGCAAGTTGGAACACGCAATTGCCGCAACGACGATTACGAAAAGGAGTGAATAGCGCTTCATGATCAGGTTCTTCTGCGCGATTTGCGCCCGATTAGCGAGCAAATAGTGTGGACACGAGAAACGGCGGTCCAATCATTTGGCCATAGAACGTCCGACTCGCGGATTTTGAATTGGCAGGCGCAGCGGCTGCCCTACAATTCTGCATGAACTCGATCTTTGAAAATCTCGAGCGCGTCCGCGAACAGATCGCTCAAGCAGCCGCGAGAACTGGCAGAGTTGCCGAAGAAATCGAGTTGGTAGCAATAACTAAGACGCATCCGGCCGAAAAAGTGCGCGAGGCGATCGAGGGTGGGCAGACTCTTTTCGGAGAAAGTCGTGTTCAGGAAGCGCGAGCGAAAATCCCTGAGCTGCCGTCGAATTTGCGTTGGCATTTCGTGGGACATCTTCAGAAGAACAAGATCCGGCACGCGCTGCCGTTGTTTGAAATGATTCACAGCGTCGATTCACTTGATGTCGCGCAAGACATAAACCGGATCGCAGGAGAACAGGGGATGCATCCGCGAGTCTTGCTCGAAGTCAATGTGGCAGGCGAGGGGAGCAAGTTCGGATTTTGGCCTGACAAACTCCGCGACCAAATGGAAGGGCTTCTCGCGCTGCCCCGGTTGTCGATCTTGGGCCTGATGACAATTCCACCACTTGCTGAAAAAGCCGAAGCGTCCCGGAAATATTTTGTTAGATTGCGCGAGTTGCGCGATCGCCTGCAAACGGAATTCCACGTGGATCTTGCCCAGCTCTCAATGGGGATGACCGAAGATTTCGCAATCGCAGTTGAGGAAGGTGCCACACTGGTTCGCGTTGGCACGGCGATTTTTGG
>DATASP010000126.1:0-3190 GCA_036269155.1 Candidatus Udaeobacter sp. | reverse complement strand
CCGGAAATTCTGGAGGTGGCGAACGCAGCGATCGCCGCAAACATTCATCAATTCCGCAAACACCTGAGCGCAACACGTGAATCAAAAGCACTGAAGCCGGCTTTGGTGGCGCTGAATAATAGCGCGGAGCAAGCACAGTTTGTGGCGCAGCGGATTCTCGAACTGCGCGATGAAAATGTCAATCTTAACGATATCGCTGTGCTCTACCGGGCGCATTATCACGCGCTCGAGTTGCAACTGGAGCTTTCCCGCCGCGGTATTCCCTACCAAATCACGAGCGGCATCCGATTTTTCGAACAAGCGCACATCAAAGATGTGACCTCATTTGTCCGTTTCATTGCTAATCCGCGCGATGAAGTCGCCTTTAAACGGATGGTGAAATTGCTTCCGGGCATTGGCAATCGGACGGCAGAAAATCTCTGGCAGAAGTGGACGGCCGGTGTTGCTGTAGCCGGGATCGGTGATCCCGGCAGTTCTGGAGCGACTTCAGCCCCCACCGGGGACACCGCCCCCGGCTACAGTTTTGGGGAACGCCTTCAGGCAATGAACGTTCCCGCAAAATCCAAAAAACTGTGGACGCAACTGGCGCATACATTGGATGAGATTGCACCGGGCGGGCAACCTAATCCGCCCTCGGAAATGATCGCATCTGTTGTAGAAGCGATTTACGACGACTACGCGAAAGTGAACTTTACAAACTATGAGCTGCGTCGCGAAGATCTCGATCAGCTGGCAGTGTTTGCCCGCCAGTTCAAAGATGTCCACGAATTTCTTTCTCAATTGGCGCTGATCAGCAACATCGACGCGGAAGCTGCGCCAGGTCAGACGAGCGACAAGGAGGCGGTCAATCTGTCCACGGTGCACCAGGCAAAAGGTCTCGAGTTCCACACCGTATTCGTAATTTGGTTGACCGACGGAATGTTCCCGAGCAGCCGCTCGCTCGATACGCGCGATGCGTTGGAGGAAGAACGGCGCTTGTTTTACGTGGCTATCACTCGCGGACGTGACGAGCTTTATCTGACCTACCCGCATATGCGTTTGAGCGGCGGCTATGGCGATGTGTTCCAACGGCCATCGCGTTTTCTACAGGAAATCTCAAACGAGCTCGTGGAGGACTGGCAAGTGAGAAGGAAATGACGAAGCACGAATGTCGAATGTCGAAGGAAGTCCTAATGATCAAATGACAACGGCACGCGACAGGTTCCTTCGTCATTCGGATTTCGTCATTATTTCGTCATTCGTCATTCGTCATTCGTCATTTTCCTGCCAATGAATTTCTCTGCAGAGAAAAGGATTGCAGGTGTCCTCGTGCCATTGTTTGCCTTGCGCGGCGAGACGGATTTGGGAATCGGCGACGTCGCAGCGTTGCGCGAGTTTATTGATTGGGCCGCAGAAGTCGGATTCAAACTTGTCCAGCTTCTGCCCATCAACGAGATCGGAGCTGACAACAGTCCATACAACGCGATCAGCGCCATGGCGATCGAGCCAACGACGCTGCACCTTGCGCCAAACTCGCCGCAGGATTTAACGCGCGAAGACTTTGATGCTGCAGTTGCCGATGTTGATCTGAATGCTCTCCGTCTTGGCGCCGTAAAGTATCGCCCTGTAAAAAAACTGAAGCTGCACTTTTTGGAAAAGGCGTTCTCGAATTTCTTGGCTCACGCCGACGAACATCGTCAATCAGAGTTTCAAGCATTCTGCGAAAAAGAGTCTGCGTGGTTGCGCGACTACGGACTTTTCCGCGTCTTGATGGAGGCGAACGGCGATAGCGCGGCATGGAATCGATGGCAACCGCAGCATCAGACAATTGAAAAAGCACGCAGTTGGTTCCACGACCTGTCGCACGATCGACAGGCGGCGCTGTCATGCCGCGAAAGCTTCTTCTGTTATGTGCAATGGATTGCGCATCAGCAATGGCGCGCCGTCAAAATGTACGCCGAGGAACGCGGCGTGGCGCTAATGGGCGATATTCCATTCGGTGTCAGTTATTGCAGCGCCGACGTTTTCGCGCGCCCGGATGAATTCGTGCTGGACTGGTTCGGTGGCGCGCCTCCCGAACCCCACTTCAAGGACGACGCATTCACGCAAAAATGGGGGCAAAACTGGGGTATTCCGCTTTATCGTTGGGATAACATGCGCGCAAATAATTTTGAGTGGTGGCGCCAGCGTGCGCGCGCCGTCCGACGCATTTTTCATCTTTTTCGGGTCGATCACATCCAGGGATTTTATCGCGTCTATTCTTTCCCGTGGCGGCCCCGCAAGAACAAGGAATTCCTCCCGCTCGACGAGCACCAAATGCTCGGACGAACTGGCGGTCGCGCACCGCATTTCGTTCCACGTGATGACAACACGCCCGAAAACCGCGAGGCGAACAAACGCGAAGGCGAAGAATATCTCCGCGTTCTCCTTGAAGAAGCCGGCGGCAGGCGCGTGATCGGCGAAGACCTCGGTGTTGTTCCCCAGTATGTGCGGCCCAATTTACGATCGCTTGGCATCGCTGGGTTTAAAATTCCGCAATGGGAAATGCACGATGGCATGATCATTCCTGGACAGATGTACGAACGGCTATCGGTGGCCACGTACGCAACGCACGATCACGAACCGATTCGTGCTTTGTGGAATGAGGCTTTCGAGCGGCCATTTAAGACTGGCGAACAAGCGCGAGCGACGCTGGAAAAGATCGCCTTGTTCGCCGGACTTGGTAGCACCAGTCAAGGAACGGCGGTCTCTAGTCCGCCGAACCAAAGTGGGGCGGATTGGAAACCGCCCCTCCTTGATCAATTCGATTTCGAAAGGGATTTTTATCCGGCGATCATGGAAGCGCTTTTCAGATGCGAATCGTGGATCGCCATTGTCATGATCACTGATCTGCTGGCACGCAAATATCGGTTCAACGTCCCTGGGACTAAAGCGAACTTGAATTGGACGCGGCGATTGCAGCGCTCGATTGCACAGCTCGGTTCCAGCCGCAAAGAGCGGAAGCGAATGGAGTTAATCCATGAGCTGCTGGTGAAAGCCGGGCGCGTTTGAAGTGCGGATCGACGGCCACATCCCGCACCAGCGTCATTGATGCTGTAGTGTGCGCTGTCCTCAGCGCACCGGCGCAGGCGTCCATCGTCGACCTCCGCTAAGGACAGCGGACACTACAGATCGCAATTCATTACGCGCTCTTTTCGATCGGTGCGCCGAC
>DATASP010000125.1:0-18692 GCA_036269155.1 Candidatus Udaeobacter sp. | reverse complement strand
TCACGAACAGCGCGCGCGGCTTCGGTAATGAGGCCGCGGTTCCAGTAATCGGGATTCAGTCGGTAGCCGATCTCGATGTCTTCGATGCCGTGCTCCGGATGATAAAAGAAACCGCAGTAACCGGTAACCGCGTCCTGACCGTGCGGGACTACGGCAAATTGCGACGGGATGCCAGCGCGATCCCAGCCCATGACTCTCTCAATGAACGCGATGGTCTGTTTGCGTTCGGTGAAAACGCCTAATGAGAAGCGCATGAAGTCTGAGTTTGCGAACAACTCTGCCATAGCATTGACATCTTCTTCGCGAAAGGAGCGCAAGATCAGTCGGTCAGTTTCGAGAGTCGGCATGTTGCGGAGTTCTCAAGGTACCAGTATCGGCCCGCGAATCACGGGAATCGGCGTGAGTCGGAAGCTTCCTTTGAGTAACACCGGCCTTTAGGCCGGTGGGAGGCGCACCCGACGCCTGAAGCCGTTTAAACGGCTTATCGCTTTCAGCCCTGTTCGTCACACCGGACTCAAGTCCGGTGTGACTGAAAGTGCCTACAGGGGAGTCCGCGTAACGCGGGCGCCAGTCTCAAACGAATACGACTGTGCGGTGAGGTGCGATTCATATTGAGAACATGCGAACAGATGACGAGCAGTTTGCGCGACCTGTGAGACCGCCCAATACCACGAGCTGGTCCGCCGTCCGCGAGGCGGCGAAAGATTGCGAGGCATGTCACCTTTACAAGCACGCGACGCAGACGGTGTTTGGCGAAGGTCCGAAGGACGCAATGATGATGCTGGTCGGCGAACAACCGGGAGATTACGAAGACGTGGCCGGTAAACCCTTTGTTGGACCTGCCGGAAAAATTATGGACCAAGCGCTCGAAGAAGCTGGAATTGATCGATCCAAGGTTTACGTCACGAACGCAGTGAAACATTTCAAATGGGAGCCGCGCGGCAAACGGCGGATCCATCAGAAACCGAATTCGCGCGAGATCGCAGCCTGCCGGCCATGGCTGGAAGCGGAGTTGCGAATCGTTAAGCCAAAGCTGGTGGTAGCCATGGGCGCGACGGCAGCCCAGACGATTTTTGGGCCGTCATTCCGCGTTACTCGCGAGCGGGGGAAAGTCTTGTCGTCCAAGCTTGCGCCGAGAGTGCTTGCGACCGTTCATCCATCGTCTCTCCTTCGCCAGCCCGACGAAGCATCGCGCGAACGCGAATACAAGCATTTCGTCAGGGATCTTCGCGCCGCTGTACGCGCAGCTGAGGAAGAATGATGGTAGGGACGGCGCAGCGCGCCGTCCCTACCTCATTCAACCGTGATCGCTTCGCGGGTCTTGTATTCGCCCACGAAGGTCTTGCGAAATTGATCGAACGTCCCTCTTTCGATTTCTGCGCGCGCCCGATTCATCAATTCCAAATAAAAATGCAAATTGTGCAACGTGATCAGGCGAAGCCCGAGAATTTCTTCCGCCTTGACGAGATGACGAATGTAGCCACGCGAGAATCCCCGGCAGGCAGGGCAGACGCAGTTTTTTTCTATCGGCCGTTTATCCCGAGCGAACTCCGCGTTTTTTAAATTGAGCGTTCCCGTGTCGGTGAACGCTGTTCCGTTTCGGGCCAGGCGCGTCGGTAGCACACAATCGAACATGTCCATTCCGCGCGTGATCATCTTCAGTAGTTGCGGCGGCGTGCCCAGGCCCATCGCGTAACGTGGTTTGTCTTTGGGCAAAAATGGTTCGGCCGATTCAACCGCTCGCATCATCTCCTCTTCAGGCTCGCCCACGCTCACACCGCCGATCGCGTAGCCATCGAAATCGAGCGCAACAATCGCTTGTGCGCTTTGCTTGCGCAGGTCCTCAAATGTGCCGCCCTGGACGATGCCGAAGAGAAGCTGGCGCGCTGTAGTGTGCGCTGTCCCCAGCGCATTGGGAGCAGAGGAAGATCGCACGCTGGATTCTCCGCTGAGGACAGCGGACGCTACAGCTTTGCATCTCTTCGCCCAGCGCGTCGTCATCTGCGCACTTCGCGCTGCGTAATCGTATTCGCACGGGTAGGGAATACATTCATCGAGTGCCATCACGACGTCGCCGCCAAGCGTGGCTTGAGTTTCAATCGCGATCTCCGGCGAAATGAATGCGCGCGCTCCGTCTATGTGATTTTGAAATTCAACGCCGTCCTCGCTGATTTTGCGTAACTTCGACAACGAAAAAATCTGATATCCGCCGCTGTCGGTCAGGATCGGTCCACCCCAATTCATGAACTTGTGCAGACCGCCAAAATGTTTGATAACGTCCAGTCCGGGCCTGACGAACAAATGATATGTGTTTCCAAGAATGATCTGCGCGTTCAGTTCGCGCAGCTCACGCGGGCTGACGCCCTTCACCGAACCTTGCGTTCCCACTGGCATAAACGCCGGCGTATCAATCACGCCATGCGCTGTGGTCAATCTTGCACACCGCGCTTTCGATAATAGATCCTGAGCCAGAAGTTCGAACATTGCTCACCCTGAGCAGAAGCGGTGATCGTGGCAACTTTCGGCGCCAAGTTGAGGCGCATCGGTCTGCTCAGCGTGCGATCGATTAAGAAAAAATCGCTTGCTCGTGTTGCTCATTTTTTGGTAGGAAAAGGAAACGCACCGGAGCAATGCCTAAACGAAAAGCAAAGCCAGCAACGACGAAGAAAAAAAAGAAAAAGCAAATCGCACCCGCTTCGCATCGCATCTGGAAGCGAGCCAGACGATCGGCGGCCAAATCACCCGCTCCGGCGGAAGGCCATGTTTTGGTAGACGGGGTATTGTTTGGCACCGGGTTCATTCAGGAACCAGATCCGCAGGACAAGGATTTTCCACTTGGAGCGGTGATTGGGGCAGTGGACGATCCGCGCTCTCAGGAAAAGGTCTGGCAACTGCCAGCCCACTTACTGAACCAGGGCAGTACGAACTCATGTGTCGGCCATGCCTGTGCGCACTTCATTTTGGCCGCACCCATCATGAGTCACTCGACCGACGCGATTGCGCTGTGGCGCCGCGCGCAGGAGATCGACGAATTTCCTGGCAACGAAGGGACAAACACCGGGACAAGTGTTCGAGCCGGCTTCAAGGTGTTGCAGGAACAAAATCTGATTACGACCGACTACCGCTGGGCGAGTAACGCCGATGAGGCGTTGCGGTTCGTGCTGACGCGCGGCCCGGTCGTGGTTGGCTCGAAGTGGTATCCGGGGATGAGTGAGCCCACAAACGGAATAATGCGATTGTCCGGCAATGCCGGCTCAACCGGACACGCTTATCTTCTCTTTGGATTTAGTCCCGATCAGGACGCATTTCTGATGGCGAATTCTTGGGGTCCCGGATGGGGGATCGACGGCTGCGCCTTTTTACCCTATGAGGCGCTTGATCAGCTTATGGAAGAAGGAGGAGCCGTATGTTCGGCAATCGAAGAATAATTGTAATTGTCCTCATTTGCTTTGCGGGCCTGGCGGCATGTTCGACCAACCCGCCGGCACCGAGCCCGGTTGGTCCGACGCCGGCGCCGCTTCATGGCTACCACCTCACGTTGTACGACCAGAACGGAAATGTCACCCAGCGATACGATGTCGGGCCAAACGACATTGTGAGCGACGATCCAATCCATCAGAACATTCGGTTTCGCGTCGGCGGCCAGGAAAAATCTTTCCACGGTTCTTACCAGAAAGTTCGTTACTGATACCAAAAACAGTCCCGGGTCCGACCCCTGCTGACCGCGCCGCAGAATTCTCACCCGGCTAAGGAATTTCGAGCGTCGATTCCGTGTGAGAATCTCGAGTGATTTTGCATTCGAACGAGAGATTCCTCGACTTCATTCAGAATGACAAACGCGGTGTGAAATATTCTTTGCAGATCGCGATTTTCCCTCTATATTCGCGGCTCACCGCATCAGGGGCGTGAGATAGTTTGTTGCGCGGCCTGAGCGGGTTTTTTGTCGCCCGAAGCACGACCTTTTGGCGGCGCATTGCTTTTAGATTTTGGAAAATGCCCACGATTAATCAATTAATCCGAAAAGGACGCCGGAAGGTGTCGGTGAAATCGAAATCACCGGCGCTGTTCCGTTGTCCGCAGCGGCGCGGGGTGTGCGTGCAGGTGATGACGCGCACGCCGAAGAAGCCGAACTCTGCGTTGCGCAAAGTGGCGAAAGTGCGGTTGACGAATGGCCAGGAAGTGATTGCCTACATTCCGGGCGAAGGGCACAACCTGCAGGAGCACTCGATCGTGCTCGTGCGCGGAGGCAGGGTGAAAGATTTGCCGGGCGTGCGCTACCACATTGTGCGTGGCACGCTCGACGCGCTCGGCGTCGATGGACGCCGGCGCGGTCGCTCCAAGTACGGAGCGAAGCGCCCCAAGGGTGGCGCGGCAGGTGGAGGCGGCGCGGCGAAAGCTGCGCCCGCAGCGGCCAAGGAAGAGAAAAAGTAAATTTGAACAACACGATTACGAATGTCGCGACGGAGAAGAGTTTACAAAAAAGAGGAGCGCGTCGATTCCCGTTATGGGAGTCCGGCGGTGGCCCGGCTCATCACAACCGTGATGAATCGCGGCAAGAAATCGCTCGCCGAACGAATCGTGTATGCCGCGATTGAGAAATCGCGCGAAGGTTCTGATTCAGTCGATCCGCTTGAAGTCGTTAACAAGGCGATCGAAAACGTTCGTCCGCGACTGGAAGTAAAGTCACGCCGAGTCGGCGGTGCAACGTATCAGGTGCCAATGGAAGTGGCCCCTTCGCGACAAATTTCTCTGGCTACACGCTGGATTGTCCAATACGCCGACAATCGTAAAGGAGTACCAATGGCGGATGCGCTGGCCCAGGAGATCAAGGACGCTGCGACAGGACAGGGGAACGCGATCAAGAAACGCGAAGACACACATAAAATGGCGCAGGCGAATCGCGCGTTTGCGCATTTCCGTTGGTAAGGATTATGGCAACGGCGACGATGGAACAGAAAAAGGCCGCGGCAAAAGGTCCAAATTCGCCGAATCGCAGGTTTCCACTGGAACGAACGCGGAACATCGGCATCGCGGCGCATATCGACGCCGGCAAGACGACGATCACCGAACGCGTACTGTTTTACACCGGCATGATCCATAAGATGGGGGAGGTGCACGAAGGCACCACCGTCACCGATTGGATGGATCAGGAGCGGGAGCGCGGAATCACGATCACATCGGCCGCGACGACATGCACCTGGGCGCAACGTAAAGAAGAGGGCGTTTACAAGATTTTCGAAGGCGTCAAGCAGCGCATCAACATTATTGATACGCCGGGCCACGTCGATTTTACCGCCGAGGTGGAGCGTTCATTGCGCGTGCTCGATGGGGCAATCGCCGTTTTCGATGGCGTGGCGGGCGTCCAGCCACAATCCGAAACAGTCTGGCGTCAAGCGACGAAATACAATGTCCCGCGCCTGGCGTTCATCAACAAGATGGATCGCGTAGGGGCAGACTTCGAGATGTCGGTGGACAGTATCCACAAAAAACTCGGCGCGAACGCGTGGCCGGTTTTGTTGCCCTTGGGCAGCGAAGATCAGCTGCGCGGCCAGCTCGACGTTATCAACAAGAAAGCGATCATTTACTCCGAGAACGATCAGCTTGGATCGACGTATGAAGTTACGGATGTGCCGAAGGAGTATGTCGAGCGCGTTGATAAGGCTTACAACCAGTTGGTCCAACAAGTTTCCAATCTGGATGACGACGTTGCTCATGTTGTTCTCGAGGAAAAACCGGTCACGCCGGAGCTGCTGAAGGCCGGAATTCGCCGGCAAACGATCGCCAATAAATTTGTGCCGGTTATCGGCGGCTCAGCACTGAAGAACATCGGCGTCCAATATCTTCTCGATGCAGTGGTCGATTATCTGCCGAGCCCGCTCGACATTCCGCCGGCCAAAGGAATGGAGCCCGACACGCACGAACCGATGGAGGCGCCGACGGACGATAACGGAAATTTCTGCTCGCTTGCGTTCAAACTTTGGAGCGATCCATTCGTAGGCAAACTCGTTTTCTTCCGTGTTTACTCCGGCACGCTCAGCAAAGGCGATACAGTTTACAATCCGCGCACGAACAAACGCGAACGCATCTCGCGCTTGATTCAGATTCAAGCGGACAAACGCGAGGACATCGAGACCTGTTATTCCGGCGATATTGCAGCCATCGTCGGTATCAAAAATATCACCACTGGCGACACGCTGTGTGATGAGGACCATCCGATCCTTCTCGAACCGCCGTCTTTTCCTGATCCAGTGATTTCAATGGCCATTGAGCCAAAGACAAAATTGGATCAGGAAAAAATGGCGACTGCGTTGCAGCGCCTTTCAGAAGAAGACCCGACTTTCTGGGTTTATACGCACGAAGACACCGGCCAAACCATCATCGCTGGGATGGGTGAGTTGCACCTGGAAATCATCCGCGACCGGATGTTTCGCGAGTTCAAAGTGGATGCCAACGCGGGCAAGCCGCAGATTGCGTACCGCGAAACGATCACGACCAACGCGCACGGCGTCGGCAAGTTGATTAAGCAATCAGGGGGCCGCGGCCAATATGGACACGTGGAAGTGGATGTGCGTCCTGCGGAACGTAGCAAGGGTCTTGTCGTCGAGAACAAAATCGTCGGCGGCATCATTCCGCGCGAATACATTCCTGCCGTCAAAAAAGGCATCCAAGAAGCGGTGCTCAACGGCGTGCTCGGGGGGTACCCTGTTGTCGATGTTGAGGTCGATATCGTTTACGGTTCGTTCCACGAAGTTGATTCCAGCGAACTCGCATTCAAAATGGCGGCGATCTTCGCGATGAAAGATGGATTCAAACAGGGCAAACCGATTCTGCTCGAGCCGATAATGAAGGTCGAAAACATCACGCCGGATGAGTTCCAGGGCGACATCTGCGGCGACTTGAGCCGGCGTCGTGGCAGCATCCACAACATCGAGACACGCGGCAATCTCGCCATTATTCATGCCGAGGTTCCGCTCGCCGAGCTGTTCGGCTATGCGACTGCTATCCGTTCACTTTCCAAAGGTCGCTCCAGTTACTCGATGGAGCCGTCTCATTTCCAGCCGGTGCCGGCCAATCTTGTTCCTGCCATTCTCGATCAGAAAGAGGCCAAATGAGCAATGGCCAGCGCATTCGGATTCGATTGAAGGCGTTCGATCACCGCATGCTGGATCAATCCGCCGTGGAGATCGTGGAGACAGCCAAACGCACCGGTGCGCGCGTGGCCGGGCCAATTCCGCTGCCGACGTTGGTCGAGAAGTTTACGGTGAATCGTTCACCACACGTCGACAAAAAGTCGATGGAACAATTTGAAATTCGCACCCACAAACGGCTGCTGGACATCATCGAGCCAACGGCCAAGACGGTGGATGAATTAAAGAAACTGAATTTGCCTGCGGGAGTTGACATTACGATTAAGATTTAACTCCGAAGCGTTCAGGGTTTTGAAAGATTTGCAATCACACGGTCATGAGCATCGGACTTCTTGGACAAAAGATTGGTATGACCAGCGTTTACGACGCCAAAGGTCGACTGTGTCCCGTGACCGTGATCGCGGCCGGCGATAATGTTTTGTTGCGCCGTTTGACCGAAGAAAACAACGGCTATTCTGCGGTGCAGGTTGGGTTCGGGGCGCAAAAGGAATCCCGTGTTACGAAAGCATTGGTTGGTGAGTTCAAGAAGGCGGGAGTCGAGCCGCAGAAATTTGTGCGCGAGTTTCGCCTCAGAAGCGATCTTCCCGAAGGCGAGATCAACCTGAGTGTTACGCAATTTCAAGCGGGCGATTACGTGGATGTGATTGGCAGATCCAAGGGAAAAGGATTTCAGGGCGTGATGAAGAAGCACAACTTTCATGGGCAGGGCGCGGCGCACGGTTCGAAGACGCATCGGCGCATCGGTGCGGTTGGCTATCGTTCTACGCCGGGACGGATTTGGAAGAACCAGGGAATGCCAGGTCACCTCGGCCACGAGCGCGTGACGGTGCAAAACCTTCAGGTGATGCAAGTGCGCGAGAATGAAAACATTATTCTTGTCAGCGGCGCAGTTCCGGGAGCGAACGGCGGCTATGTGATCGTTCGGCCGGCCATTAAACATCCCGAACGCCTGGTGGCGCTACACACTGAGCACCGAAAGCACGAGGAAGAAGAGAAGGCGAAGAAGCCAAAAACCATAGCTGAGTTGGCGCAGAAGAAATGAGCGCGAAAGTTTTAACCAAAGCCGCAGCGAAAGAAGCGAAGATCGACATCATCGAAGATGGTCGCGGTACGCAGGCTGTCCACGACGTGGTCGTTGCCATGCGTGCGGCGCGGCGTTCCGGATCGGCTAACACTAAGACCAAGGCGGAAGTAGATCTGTCCGGTGCGAAACCATGGCGGCAGAAAGGAACTGGTCGCGCCCGCGCCGGTTACAAATCGTCGCCCATCTGGCGCGGCGGTGGCGTCGTTTTTGGGCCAAAGCCCCGCGATTATTCCAAAAAGGTCTCAAAATCAGTGCGGCGTCTCGCGTTTCAAAAAGCGTTGAGCGAACGGATCAAGGCAGGCGACGTATTAGCGATCGATAAGTTCGCCGTTTCGGAAATCAAGACGAAGGCGTTTGTCGATCTTGTCCGGGAGCAAACAGACGCCGAGAAGGTGTTGATCGTTTCCGACTCGTTCGACGACAGGACTTACAAATCGGCGCGCAACGTGAAGCCTGTGAAACTCACGACTGCGGCCGATGTGAACACCGAGCAATTGCTCGCGTTTCAGAAAATTTTGGTCACGTCGAAGGCGCTCGAAAAATTAGCGGAGAGACTCTCTCCGCGTATGCAGGAGGAGCCTCGCGCGGAATAAAATGAACGAGCCGCACCAGATTGTTCAGACCGCCTCATTGACTGAGAAGTCGACATTGATGAGCGAGAAGCTGAACAAGTACGTCTTCCGCGTCAGTCCGAAGGCGAACAAGGTTCAGATCAAGAACGCAATTGAGCGACTTTTTCAGAAGACAGTCGTGGACGTGAACACATGTAATTACACCGGCAAGGAAAGACGTGTGCGCGGACCCCTGGGACGGCGGCCGCGATGGAAAAAAGCCATTGTGACGTTGAAAGAAGGCGAGAAGATCGATTTGATCTAGTCGCAAGAAAGTTATGGCTTTAAAAGAATTCCGCCCGCTAACGCCGACGCTCCGTTTCAAGTCGCTGCCCGCGTTCGATGAAATCACAAAGCAGCGCCCTGAAAGAACTCTCATTGAGCCGAAGAAAAGAAGCGGCGGTCGCAACAATTATGGCCGGCTGACGTCACGGCACCTGGGCGGCGGTCACAAGCAGAAATATCGCAAAGTCGATTTCAAACGGCGGAAGCGTGGTGTTCCGGCCGAGGTTATTGGTATCGAGTACGATCCGAACCGCTCCGCCCGAATTGCTCTCATTAAATATGCGGATGGCGAGCTGAGCTACATTCTTGCGCCAAACGGGCTGCAAGTCGGATCGACTGTCAGTGCTGGAGATCAAGCTGCGCCTGAACTGGGAAATGCGCTGCCGCTACGGGCCATTCCTCTTGGCACTAACATTCACAATATTGAATTGAGTCCTGGCCGTGGCGGTCAGGTTGCGCGCAGCGCCGGACAACAGGCGACATTGACGAATATCGAGGCGGGTTACGCGTTGGTGAAAATGCCTTCCGGCGAGATTCGACGGATTCACGAAAACTGCTTCGCTACGATTGGCCAGGTAGGAAACGTCGATCACATGAATGTGTCGAGCGGCAAAGCGGGGCGCACTCGGTGGCAAGGCCGCCGGCCGCATGTGCGCGGCGTGGCGATGAACCCGATCGATCACCCAATGGGGGGCGGGCAGGGGAAATCAAAGGGAGGAGGCGGCCGTCATCATCCGGTTAGCCCATGGGGACAACTGGCCAAAGGATTCAAAACGCGCAGTAAACATAAACCCAGCGACCGTTTTATTTTGGAAAGGAGAAGGCCGAAGAAGAAAGCGTAAAGAATTCGTGGATCACGAATTGCTTGCAAATTATGGCTAGATCGTTAAAGAAAGGACCCTTCGTCGAGTTGCATCTTCTGGAGAAGATCGACAAGATGAATAGCTCGGGCGTAAAGAAACCAATCAAGACCTGGTCGCGGCGCTCGATGGTGACGCCGGACTTTGTCGGCCACACGTTTTTGGTGCACAACGGGAAGAATTTTAACTCCGTTTTCGTCACCGAGAACATGGTCGGTCACAAGCTCGGTGAATTTTCGCCTACGCGCGTGTTTAAGAAACACGGTTCGCATACGGCGAAGGTGACCAAATAATTGCAGATTGTGGATGGCAGATTGGAGATTGGCAGCTCGCGGTTACGCCGCGGGATCGCGCAATTTGCAATCTTGAATTTGCAATTTGCAATTGGGATTTGCGCGCAAGCGCAGGGAAACAGTTCTTTGTCAGAATCCAAGAATGAAAGCGCGGTACACCCAGCGACGGCTGAAGCATTGCTGCAGGAAAACGAACAACTGCAAAAGCAATTGTCCATTGCGCAGGAATCGCTTAAGGCGTTGACGAGTAGCCTGGCGGAATCCAATGCGGACGCGGAAGAGCTTCGTCGCAAGTATTCCGATTTGGAATTGCGAATGGAAGCGTTGGGACTGGCTTCGGCAAATAAGGACCGTGCCAAGCTGGAGCAGCGTTTGCTGGCTGCTGTGAGCGATCTTCAGCTCGCGCAAAAAGAGCGCGACGAATATCGCGATCAGATGTTGCGGTTGAACGAAGCGGTGTTGTGTTATTTGAAAACGTCGCAGGCCGGCGATGCGAAGGCGCGAATGGACTTGGAGGCGCAACTGCGTAGCATCAATACACTGATTACAAAATCCACCGGCGCGCCGGACCAGCCTGAGCCCGGCCTGATGGATGGGAGCGTGATCAGCGTGAAGGAAGAGTGGTCGTTTGTAGTCGGCAACCTTGGTGGAAAACAGGGCGTGAAGATCGGGATGCCGATGCGGGTGATGCGAGATGATCGAAGGATCGCGACGCTGCGAGTAGTCGACGTACGGCAAAAGATTTGTGGTGCGGTAATTCAGGAAATGGATTCAAGGAAGGAACAAATAAGAGTGGGGGACCGCCTCCAGGTGGATGCGCAACCCAATGTGAGTTTGAAATAACGAGATCGTTGAAGCGTTTAACAGTTGAAGCGTTGAAGAGGCAGCAGCAGCGTGGCCCGTTGTAACGCTTCAACCCTTTAACGCTTTAACAACGACGAGAGTCATGGAAGTCAGATCGACATTTAAATACGCACGGATTTCGCCGTTTAAGGCGCGCGAAGTCACGCGTGAGATCCAGGGTCTGCCTGTTTCGGCAGCACTCGATTTGCTGGCTTTCACGCCAAAGAAAGCGGCATTTCTGATTGGCAAGACGCTGAAGAGCGCAATTGCTAATGCAGAAAACAACGCCAATCTCAAACCAGATGGCTTGGTCGTGAAAGAGGCGGTTGTAGGGGAAGGCCCAACACTAAAGCGAATCATGGCGCGCGCCCGTGGCAGCGCCAGTGGGATCCTGAAACGTACTAGTCACATTCGCATTGTGCTATCGGACGAGATTCGGATCGAAACGCGCGAAACGCGAAGAGCAAAGCGGGAACAGGAAAAGAAAGCCGCAAAGAAGGAGATCAAGAGCGAAACGAGTGAAGGCGCGGCAAGACCATCTGGAAAAAAATCAGCGAAGCCGAAGCAGAGCGCAAAAACGGAGAAATAATTTTATGGGGCAAAAAGTAAATCCAATCGGGTTTCGTCTGAGCGTAAATCGCGACTGGCGTTCGCGCTGGTACGCATCGTCGCAGGAATTCCCGGCGTTTTTGCACAGCGACCTGAAGATTCGCAATTACGTAAAGAAGAAGCTGCAGTTCGCCGCGGTATCGAAAATCGTGATCGAGCGCGCGTGGAATTCAATTCGGGTGACCATTCACACCGCGCGTCCAGGGATTGTAATCGGACGCAAGGGCGCAGAGATCGAAAAGATGACGGAAGAAATTTCGAAGATGGCGGAGGGCAAGCAGGTCAAGATCGACATCCAGGAAATCAAAACACCGGAACTCGACGCTCAACTCGTGTCAGAAAACGTAGCGCTGCAGATCGAGCGGCGGATTGCCTACCGACGCGCGATGAAAAAAGCCGTCCAGACCGCGATGGATTTCGGCGCGGAAGGAATTCGGCTGCGGTCTTCAGGCCGGCTCAATGGCGCGGAGATTTCGCGTTCGGAATGGTACCGAGAAGGAAAAGTTCCGCTGCACACCTTGCGTACGCCGATTGATTACGGCTTCGCGGAAGCAAACACGGTCTACGGTAAGATCGGGGTGAAATGTTGGATTTGTAAGAAGGAAGAACCAGCGCCTCAGGCAGCTACACCATTACCGCCGCAGCCAGCACCCGCACCGGTTGAAGCGTAAGGGAAAAAATTTGTATGATAATAGCACCGAGCTCTGTAGCCGCGTCCCTGTGGGACGCGCGCTTGCTTCGCACAGCGAAGCGGCTACAGCCCGCGCGATCATTTAAGGAGAAAAATTTATGCCATTAATGCCAAAACGCGTGAAATATCGGAAGTCCCAGCGGGGAAGCCGAAAGGGGACTGCTTCGCGCAATCTTAGAATCGATTTCGGCGAGTTCGGTTTGCAGACACTCGAACGTGCCTGGATCACCAACACGCAGCTTGAAGCGGCGCGTGTCGCGCTCACTCGCAACATGAAACGCAAGGGCAAACTGTGGATCCGCATTTTCCCGGACAAATCCGTGACTGGGCGTCCACCGGAGACGCGGATGGGCAAGGGCAAAGGGCAACCCGAATACTGGGTCGCAACTGTTCGGCCCGGCAATATTTTGTTTGAGCTCGATGGGGTGCCGGAATCGGTTGCGCGCGAATCTCTGCGCCTTGCCGCGGACAAGTTGCCGGTGCGCACGAAGTTTCTCACGCGTCACCATGTGAGGGCCGCTTAAGAACGATGAAAATGAAAGAAATCACTGAGCTGAGCATGGACGAGTTGCTCACTAAAAGACGCGACTTGCGCCAGGAAAGCCTCCACCTTCGTTTGCAACAGCAGAGCGGGCAGCTGGAGCAGCCAAGCAGATTACGCTTGCTGCGACGCGACATTTCCAGGCTGGAAACAGTGCTGTCGCAGCGCGCGAAACAGACCGCAAAGAAGTAGAAATTATGGCGGACCAAGATCAACCATTCCCATCACCTGCTTCGTCGCAGCCCGAGCGCGCGAACCGTGCTGCACGTAAGACTCGAACGGGTGAAGTGATTTCCAGCAGTATGAATAAGACAATTGTGGTGCGGACAGTCACGCGAGTGCCGCACCCAAAGTTTGGCAAGATCGTAAAGCAAATGAAAAAATTTTATGCCCACGATGAACAGAACCAGGCGAAGACCGGCGATACGGTTCGCATCATGGAGACGCGGCCTCTGAGCAAGTTAAAGCGGTGGCGTCTGGTGGAGGTCGTGCAGAAGTAAGAACAACGGCAGGAGCAGGAGCAAGAGTCTCATGGTACAACTTCGATCCAGATTGGATGTGGCAGACAACAGCGGCGCGCGCATGGCGACGATGATTGGTGTGATCGGCAAGGCGACGCGTTACGCGGGGATCGGCGATGTGATCACTGCGAATGTGAAGGAAGCGACCGCGAACGGCACGGTAAAGAAGGGTGAAGTCGTGCGTGCGGTTCTGGTCCGCACGAAACAGCCGATTCGACGGGACGACGGTTCTTTGCTCCGTTTCGACAAGAACGCGATCGTGATTATTGACAAGGATTTAAATCCACGCGGCACGCGCATTTTCGGGCCGGTTGCCCGGGAATTGCGCGAGCGCAATTTCATGAAGATCGTATCGCTCGCGCCGGAAGTCCTATGAATCGAATTAAGTGTCACGTAAAGAAAGGCGACCAAGTCGAGGTCATCTCGGGGAATTTCCGTGGCTCTTCAGGAAAGATTCTGGCGGTGTTTCCAGGGAAGCAGCGCGTCGTGGTTGAAGGCGTGCGCATCATCAAGAAGCACCTGCGCAAATCGCAGGACAATCCGAGTGGCAAAATCGCTGAACGCGAGGGTCCAATTCATATTTCCAATGTTCACTTGATCGAGCGCGCTGGAAAGCCTGTGAAAAGCGCAGAGTCGCAACCAAGAAAGGCGAAGAAGAAAGCCTAGCCGCCGAGTTGTTGAAAATGGAAAACGAATTTCATCGTCATTACAAAGAGCGCGTCATGCCGGCGCTGCAAAAACTGCACGGCTACAAAAACGTTCACCAGGTTCCAAAGGTCGAGAAAGTCGTGATTAATACCTCCGTCGGTTCGCAATCGGACGTGAAGCAGGCGCTGGAAGAGGCAAAAGCGGAGCTCGCGTTGATTACGGGACAGCGCCCGATGGAAACGCTGGCTAAGAAAAGCATTTCCAATTTCAAATTACGAAAAGACCAGGCCATTGGCGCGAAGGTAACGTTGCGTGGAGAGCGCATGTATGAATTTCTCGAGCGCTTCATCAAAGCCGCGCTGCCGCGCATTCGCGATTTTCGCGGCGTTTCTCCGCGTTGTTTTGATAAACACGGCAACTACACTTTCGGGATCTCGGATCAATCGATTTTCCCTGAAGTCGAGCTCGATAAAATCAAGCGCAATATTGGATTTGATGTTACAATCGTCACCACGGCTCGAACGGACGAGGAAGCCAAATCGCTCTTGAGTGAAATGGGAATGCCGTTTAGCGACCGGGCGAAAAAGCCCGCCGCGCAGCCCGCCTGATTTTTCATGAGCACTCTTACTGATCCTATTGCCGATTGTCTGACGCGTATCCGCAACGGCGCGCGCGCGCAGAAACCGGAGGTGCTGGTTCCGTACTCGAGAATCAAGGCTGAAATCGTGCGCATCTTGAAAGACGAAGGTTACATTACCGATTATTCCGTTGATACGAGCGCCACGTACCCACGTATTAAGATCACAAACAAAATCGCGAACCGATCGAGCGCGATCGAAGGTTTGCGGCGGGTGAGCCGGCCGGGATTGCGCCGATACGTCGGCGCCGATGAAATCCCGCGTGTCCTCGGAGGAATGGGCCTGGCGATTCTGTCCACTTCGCGCGGCATCTTGTCGGGGCGCGAAGCGAAAAAGCAAAAGCTGGGCGGTGAACTGCTCGCCTACGTTTGGTAACGATTTAACGAATCACGAACTCATGTCACGAATCGGAAATAAAGCCGTCGAGATTCCGGATAAGGTCAAGGTCAACATCGACAATGACGGAGCGGTTTCGGTGGAAGGACCCAAGGGAAAACTCCAATGGAAGCTTCCGCGCAACATCCGTGCAAGCGTCGAGGGTAACCGGGTGTCTGTTGCACGCGAAGCAGAAACGCGCAGCGCGAAAGCATTGCATGGCCTGTCGCGCAGCCTCGTTCATAACATGGTGCAGGGCGTGAGTGAAGGTTTCGCCAAGCAACTGGAGATCGAAGGAGTCGGGTTCAGGGCTGCCGTCCAGGGATCGAACCTTAACTTGAGCCTCGGCTTTTCGCATCCGGTTCGATTTTCGATTCCAGAGAACATTAAAATCACAGTTGCGGACAACACGAAAATTACGATCCAGGGTGCCGATAAAAAATTAGTCGGGCAGGTGGCGGCGGATATCCGTCGTTTTTATCCTCCGGAACCGTACAAGGGCAAAGGCGTTCGGTACGCGGGCGAGCAGATTCGTCGCAAAGAGGGCAAGACTGTTCAATAAGTATGGCGACGTTTCGTAAGGCAGCGCGGCAGCGTGTTCATCGAAGGATCAGGAAAAAAGTCGCGGGTACCGCGGAACGACCGCGACTGGCGGTTCATTTCTCCGGGAAACACGTTTATGCTCAAGTGATCGATGATGATGCCGGACGCACGCTGGCCGCTGCATCGACTACGGAGAGTTCCTTGGTAGGCAAAGATAAAGCCGCGGCAAACAGGACCGCGGCAGAATTGATTGGCAAGGCAATCGCGGAACGTTCGCTAGCGCAGAAACTCGAGCGGGTCGTGTTTGATCGTGGCGGGTTTCTTTATCACGGAAAAGTGAAGGCGTTAGCAGACGCAGCGCGGGCGGGCGGCTTAAAGTTTTAATTCATGGCTTATACAAATACAGGCAGACGTCCAGACTCGCGCAGGCAAGACAAAGCTCCCGCGGCAAAGGGGGATACCACGGAGAAAGTCGTGTTTATCAACCGCTGCGCGAAGGTCGTGAAAGGCGGTCGACGTTTTAGCTTCAGCGCGTTGATCGTGGCTGGAGATCACGATGGAAAAGTCGGATGCGGATTTGGGAAGGCCAACGAAGTCTCAGAGGCTATTCGAAAGGCCTCCGAGGCAGCGCGCAAGTCGATGGAAAAAGTTTCATTGAACGAAAACACGATTCCTCACGAAGTGATCGGCGAGTTTGATGGAGCGCGAGTGCTGTTGCGCCCGGCTTCGCCGGGGACCGGAATTATCGCGGGCGGAGGTGTGCGAGCCGTAACTGAAGCGGCTGGAATTCGCGATGTGCTGGCCAAGTCACTCGGATCAAGCAATCACGCCAACGTAGTGAAGGCGACCATCGTCGCACTGCGATCGCTTCGCCGAAGGGACGAGATTTTTAAAGTGCGTGGGATTAAGTTCGGTGATGGAAAGGGTGATCAACATGCTGCGTCTTCATAATCTGCGGCCGCGGCCCGGCTCGCGGCATCGCACTAAACGGCTGGGTTGCGGTGAGAGTTCAGGACACGGGAAAACCAGCGGGAAAGGGCATAAAGGCCAGAAAGCGCGTTCCGGTGGAAGCATTCGGCTCGGTTTCGAAGGCGGACAGATGCCGCTAATTCGTCGCTTGCCAAAGCGCGGATTCAATAATGCGGCCTTTCATAAGTATTATGCAATTGTGAATGTTAGCGACCTCAGTGCATTTGAAGCTGGAGCGGTAGTAAACGAACAACTGCTGCGCGAGTCGAATCTTATCCGAGGCCATTTCGCAGGAATTAAGATTCTGGGCGACGGTGAATTGAAGCACGGACTTAAAGTGGAAGCCGACAAAGTCAGTGCGGCCGCACGTGAGAAAATCGAAAAGGCGGGTGGAACGATTACGCTGCGCGAAAAAGGAGCAAAAGCGACAGGGCGTGCCGATGCCACTGCGGCAAATGAGATTTCGGCGGGAGAACCCTCCGGCGAACGTGCACCAGAGGCGACCGGTAAGGAAGACTCGGGGAGGAAACCCTCGGCGAAAGCGAAGTCGCGGGCAAAAAAGAAAACATCGCGGAAGAGCTAGCTTCGCAGCATGTGATGTTTCAAATTTAGCGGATGATTTCGGCGTTTCTAAACACGGTTAAGATACCGGAATTGCGCCGGCGCATTTTGTTCACTCTGGCGGTAATTGTGGTTGTGCGCCTGGGCGCTGCCATCACTACTCCGGGGGTCAACCAGGCCGTATTGCAGGAATGGTTTCGCAGCTCTTTGAGCCAGCGCACCGGCGGCGGCCTGGCGGCGCTTTTTAACCTGTTCAGTGGCGGCGCGCTTGAGAATTGCGCGATCTTCTCCCTCGGCATCATGCCGTATATCAGCGCATCGATCATGATGCAGTTGCTTACCGCAGTGATTCCGCAGCTTGGCAGGCTGGCACGCGAAGACGGTGGGCGGCAAAAGATCATGCAGCTAACACGCTACACGACACTGGGGCTGTGTCTTTTCCAAGGGTATCTGCTGGCGCTGTCGTTTCAGCACCCGGAATCGTATCACACCATGCTGCCGGGGATTACTGACACCATCAGGAACCTCGGAATTCCGTTGGTGGAGGATCTTGGCTGGAAATTTCGAATCATAACCGTGATTTCCCTGACGACGGGCACACTTTTATTAATGTGGATGGGCGATCAAATCACCGAGCGCGGCATCGGCAACGGGATATCCCTCATCATTACTATTGGCATTGTCGCGCGGTTGCCGGCCGCACTCGCGCAGGCATGGAAGACTTTTGTACCGTCGGCGCAGAGCGGATCGAGCCAGGTGAATCCGATGGTGCTTGTGATGCTGGTATTGTTCTTGGTCATAGTAATCGCCGCAGTGATCACGATCACGCAAGGCGTGCGGAAAATCACCGTGCAGTACGCCAAACGAGTCGTGGGCCGCAAAATGTACGGCGGGCAGACGCAATACATGCCTTTGAAGGTGAATTACGCCGGCGTGATGCCCATTATCTTTGCCTGGGCACTCCTTCTCTTTCCAGCGACAATTGTTCAGTACGGATTTAGAAACAGCCCTACAGCTGCGCGGATAGCCAGTGCGCTTTCGACCGGCTGGCCTCATTATGTCGCTCTTGCGGCAATGATTTTCTTTTTCAGTTATTTCTGGGTCGCCACGCAGTTCCAACCGGTACAGATCGCGGACGACCTGAAGAAATACGGTGGTTACATTCCGGGCGTCCGCCCAGGCAAACCAACTGCCGACTTTCTTGATTTCACGATGACGCGACTCACGTTTGCCGGTGCGATTTTTCTGACGCTGATAGCAGTTTTACCAAGTCTTCTGAGCCAGTCGTTGAATGTGCCCATGATCACGGCGCAATTTTTCGGCGGCACCAGCTTATTGATCATTGTGGGCGTGATGCTCGATACCATGCGCCAGGTGGAGACACACCTGATTCAGCGGCATTACGACGGGTTTTTGCGCAAGGGGCGGATTCGGGGCCGATCATTTGATCGCGCTTCGTATGCTCGCGGCGA
>DATASP010000124.1:0-10167 GCA_036269155.1 Candidatus Udaeobacter sp. | reverse complement strand
CAAAGCTGTTCGGTATTTTTCGATTGCCTGCCTGACCTCTTGCTCGCTCTCGTTCGTTTGTGACTCTTGTTGAGTTGCCGATTGACCGAATGCAAACGACAGCAGGGCCATGGTGATCGCGAAGTGCGGAATGCAGCGTTTCATGGTTGAAGTCCTTTGCATTTTCATAACCGACCTTAAACAGGTGACGCAAGTCTGATTCCGGCCGATTTCATAGAGTGCTTGCAAAGCAAATCCATGTCGGAACAGTTGGCACGAATGTCAGCGGATGTTGAAGAGTTAAACTCGAGAATGGAGCGCGCTGTTGCTCGCGGGCAGTTGCTGGAATCGACGGCAAAAAACATCCGAACCCTTTTGGCCGGAGCAACCACGGATTTGTATTTCAGATCCGTCAACCAATTGGCCGATGGCTGTGAATGGTCCGAGTTAAACGATCGTTTCTACAAGACGCTTGCGTTCGGGACGGGCGGTCTTCGTGGCCGCACGATTGGGAAGATCGTTACGACCGCAGAACGCGGGAATGCGCGCGAAGACAGGCGTCCCGAATTTCCCTGCGTCGGCACAGACGCGATGAATTTCTTTAACATCAACCGCGCAACACGCGGACTTGTCGCTTATCTGAACGATTGGAACCAAAGGCAGCAAGCATCGGCGAAGCCGAAGCTCGTGATTGCGCATGATCCGCGTTTTTTCTCGAAAGAGTTCGCAGAAGTTGCGGCGAAAGTCGCAGCTGAAAACGGTTGCGACGCGTGCGTGTTCGACGGCCCGCGCTCTGTGCCTGAGCTTTCCTTTGCTGTTCGCTATCTCAAGGCAAACGCCGGCATCGTGATCACTGCGAGTCACAATCCACCGTACGACAATGGCTACAAAGTTTACTTCAGCGACGGGGCTCAAGTGGTCGAGCCGCATGCCAGCGGGATCATTGCCAAAGTGAATGCAATCACGACCGAATCGTTCACACCGCTTCCAAAAGATCGACAGGGAAAAGTGACCACGATCGGGAAGGACGTCGATCAAGCCTACATGCGGCGGCTTGAAACATTGATTCTTGATCCGCAGGTGATTCGCGAAGCGAAATCGCTGCGAATCATTTACACGCCGCTCCACGGGACCGGCAGCGTAATCATCAAACCGATGCTTACACGACTCGGTTTCAATTTCCAAGTAGTGCCGGAGCAGGAGCCTTTCGATGGTCGATTTCCGACAGTGAAATCGCCAAACCCGGAAAACGCCGAGGCGTTAACCATGGCAATCAATCTTGCGCAAAAGCAAGATGCCGATCTGGTCGTCGCGACCGATCCGGACTGCGATCGCATGGGAGCGGCGGTCCGCAGCAAGGACGGCAAAATGAAATTGCTGACCGGAAATCAGACCGGTTCGCTTCTTGCCTGGTATCGAATCAAGACGCTATTCGACAAGGGCATTCTCAATGAGCAAAACGCAGCACGTGCCGTGATTATCAAAACCTTTGTCACGACCGATCTCCAAAAGGCGATCGCCGATTATTACGGTTTGCGTTGTGTCGAAACACTCACCGGCTTCAAATACATCGGAGCAAAACTGGGTAAGTACGAGCGCGCAATCCCGGAACAGTTGCGACAGAATTATGTCGATCTCACCGAACAGCAAACGCGACGGCTTCGGCTCGCGCACTCTTCATTTTACGTCTTCGGCGGTGAAGAGAGTTACGGTTACAGTGGCGCAGATTTCGTTCGCGACAAGGACGGCAACGGCGCCGTAATCATGTTTTGCGAAGTAGCCGCCTATGCGAAATCGCGCGGACAAACAGTCGATGAATTGCTCGATCAAATCTTTGCAACGTTCGGCTATTTTGCGGAGAAAAACGCTTCGCTTGTCTTCGAAGGCGCAGAAGGCGCAAATAAGATTGCGCGTCTCGCCGAGTCGTACAGCACCCACCCATTCTTTGAAGTGCTCGGGTCGATAGTAACCAGCATCAAGAATTTTGAGACTCAAACGATCCGGGATATCGAGGGCGACGAGATTCCCAAAGAAAAGATGTCGATCTTTGAACTGGAAGACCGGACGCGCATCGCGGTGCGGCCGTCGGGAACAGAACCCAAGATCAAGTATTACCTTTTCGCGCAGCGCCGACCGGAGAATGGAAAATTCGATTCTGCAGAACTCGCCCGAGTTAAGGCGCAAGTCGGAGAAAAACTCGATCGTCTCTGGGATTGCTTACAAAAGGATGCCGAGTCACGGCTGAGTGACCGATCCCAGTGAGCTGGTCATCAAAAGCATTCCGCGCCTGGCCCTGGCTGGCAGCGATCTGTAGCGGGCTGTTGTACACAAGCTGTTTTGCGCCGTTTAATCTGACCTGGTTTTGCTGGATCGCGCTTACGCCCCTCATCGCCGCGATTTTATTTTCCGGGAAAGAGTCGCGGCATCCTTGGCTTCGGAATCTTGCACTTGGCTACATCACTGGCCTGACATTTTTCTGGACGGCGCTTTCCTGGCTTACAACTGTCACCATCCTCGGCTGGTTCGTTCTCCAATTTTACATGGCGATTTACTTCGCGCTTTGGGCATGGTTTTGCGGTTTGCTCCGACCACGAGAAGCCACAAGGCAATTAAGCGCAGGCAAATGGGATCAGATGCTCGCCGAGGCTCGCAGCACAGCAGCTCTGCCGCGATCGCCATGGACAAAATCGACCAGCAACCTGCTGCTCGCGTTTCTCCTCGCCGCCGCGTGGGCGACACAGGAATGGCTGCGGGGCTGGATTTTCTCAGGTTGGGGCTGGAACGGGCTTGGCGTAGCGCTGCATGATACCTGGCCGCTCATTCAAATCGCAGAGTTTACCGGCGTCGCTGGGTTATCCTTCATGGTCGCGTTTGCGAATGTGATCTTAGTTACGACAGCGTACCGATTGGTTCTTGAGGCGCGCACACATACAACGCGACCGCATTTTGATTTGACGCTCACAATGGCGGCCATTGTGGGAGTCCTGACGTTCGGGCTTCGCGCGAGTCAGATTTCCCCGTCCACAAAACCGCTTCGCGTCGCTGCTGTGCAGTCGAATGTTCCTCAAAATCAAAAGTTCGACCCGCAGTTTACGGCGAAAATTTTCGATAAATTCCGGCGCCTGAGCGAAATTGCACTGCGATCGAATCCGCCTCTTGATTTGTTGATTTGGCCAGAGAGCTCGATGCCTGGGCCTGTGCTTGCAGAGCCTGAAAGCAACAAATTCGTGATGGACCTGGCGGCATCGGCGGAGAGCGACCTTCTGCTGGGCACGATTGACGAAGAGAACGGTGAGGTCTACAACGCCGCGTTGCTTATTTCCGACGGCGGCGAAAGAGTCCAAGTGTACAGAAAAGTTCACCTGGTTCCTTTTGGCGAATACGTTCCGGGGCGCCACCGGGTGCCGCTGCTTGCGCGAATCGTTGGCGACCAGGTGCCCAGCGATTTCAATGCGGGACGAGAATACACGGTGTTCAGCCTGACGAACAGCGATGTCCAGGTGGCCCCTTTGATTTGTTTCGAAGATACGATTGGCGAGCTAGTGAGACAATTTGTGCTCTCCACAGAGACGAATCCCGGCGCAAATTTGCTTGTCGATATTACAAACGACGGATGGTTTTTGCATTCGGCCGGATCGCATCAGCATTTGGCGAACGCGATTTTTCGATGCGTGGAAACGCGTCGCCCGATGGTGCGGGCAGCCAACACGGGGGTAACCTGCTTTGTAAATCAATCCGGCCGCATCACCCAGGTGTTACGGGATGAAAATGGCAGCACGTTTACTGAAGGCGTGCTTACCGGTGAGATCAAGGTCCCAACCGAGCATGACTTGACGTTCTACACGCGACATGGGGAGCTATTCGCGAAGGCATGTGCAGTGATCACAGTCTTCGCAATACTTGCGATAAGCGTGATACGGAGGCGAAAATTTTAGAAGCGTTTGCAACGGCGAACGCCTATGGCATCGCGCGATCTCGCGACGTGTGATAAAAATCGCTCGTGGCAGTCTTGCTCCCACTTGATCATCTGGACGAAGTTTGGCCGAAGAAACTTCGCGGCACGCGCATAGCCGCGCTGCTTCATCCAGCATCGGTTTCGTCAAAGCTCGAACATGCGTCGCGAGTTCTGGAGAGATACAACAGCGATCTTTTTCGTCTTACAGCGTTCTTTGGTCCGCAACACGGATTTCTCGGCCAAACGCAGGACAATATGGTGGAGTGGAAAAGCTACATGCATCCGCGTCTTCGCATTCCCGTTTACTCTCTGTACGGCGAACATCGCGAGCCGACTCTGGAGATGCTGCAGGATTTCGATGTTTTGCTCGTTGATCTGCAGGATATCGGCGCGCGCTACTACACTTTTATCTGGACAATGTATCTTTGCATGCGCGCCTGTGAACAAGCCGGAGTCGCAGTCGTTGTGCTCGATCGACCGAACCCGATCAATGGCCTAACGACAGAAGGACCACTCCTCAACGCCAATTACAAATCGTTTGTTGGAATGCATCCCCTTCTTGTCCGGCATGGGCGCAGTATCGGCGAGCTGGCGCAGCAATTCCGAGACGAAGCTTTTCCAAAGTGTCGACTAACCATTTTGCCGATGAAAAATTGGAAACGCGAAATGTGGTTCGACCAAACCGGCCTGCGATGGGTTATGCCGTCACCCAATATGGCCACACTCGACACGGCGATTGTTTACTCCGGTATGTGTCTGCTGGAGGGCACAAATATTTCCGAGGGACGCGGCACGACCCGGCCGTTTGAAATTTTCGGTGCGCCATTCTTCGATGCTGAGCAGCTTTGCAACGAGCTAAACAAGGTACGACTGCAAGGAGTTTTCTTTCGCCAAAATTACTTTCAGCCGACCTTTCACAAATTTGCCGGTGAACTCTGCGCCGGTGCACAAATCCACGTGACGGATCGCGACACGTTTCGGCCGTTTCAAACAGGCATCGAAATCATACGAGTCATGCGGAACCTGTATCCAAACCAATTCGATTGGAAGCAACCACCCTACGAATATGAAAGAGAAAAATTGCCGATCGAAGTATTGTTGGGCGGCCCGGTGAACAAATTCTTCGGCGATTGAACTGGATTGAGTCCCTCTCATTAACACCGCGTTTCAACGAGGTGCTAACCGCGGGCCAAAATTAAACCGCTTTAGCGGTTTTGTGATTACGTCGAAAACCGCTGAAGCGGTTACGCCCGTACTCTTGCGAGATGCACCGCGATAAACCACGGTGTTAACGAGAACTATCGGCACTGCCAACACATTGATGGCTACAATTCGCATTACACATCATGAATTCGCGTGCACATAAAGGAGTCGTAGGCGCACTGTTATTTGCACCGCTCTCGTTGTCATTTGGGCCGGAAATCCGCGCCGATATCCCGTGGCCGGAGGTCGTGCAGCGACTTGCTTACGAAAACGAAAAATTAGCGCGCCGCCCGCAAGGACATAACGGCGAATACTTCGTAGTCTGCACTTTGTATTACACGCCGAAAGAATCCGGTTTCACTTTTGCGCGCGGCTTTGATGCAACGCCAGTCACAAAACCGGGATTACATGGTCGAAGGTATCCACGCGATTTTCTTCGCTCGGTAAAAAAGGAGGGCGTCGGCCGAATTGTGACGCCGGTTAACGGACGACAATACATTTGTTACAACAGTGGCGGTTCATTTAGTTTCGCCTCACACCCTGCAGGCGGAGGCGGAGTTTTGGTCGACCGGTATTCTGCCGCGGCGAAGTTAGGCCAGAGTGGATTACATCGCGGGGCAGTCATTGAAACAGCGTCTCCAACGGTACAAAAGGTTTTTGGAAGCAATCGGTGGAAGATCATGGATACCGGTGGCGGCCTGCGCCGATGGCAAATCGACTGCTATTTTGGCGAAGATGAACCGCTTGGTCCAGGCAAGTTCCAAGGTCGACCGCGTGCGACTACTTTTGAATACGCTTACGCTAATGCCCGAATCCTCAATTGATGTGAGGCCGTTTTCCGTTCGGCTCAGTCTTCATGGCGATCTTGATTTCTTTCTCCCATCCGGAACGCGACGCAAAGACATTACGCGTAGCCTGAGCGAAAAGACGTCAGTAAAAGATGTGATCGAATCGTGCGGCGTCCCGCATCCGGAGGTCGATTTGATTATGGTCAACGGGAAGGAGGTGGATTTTGATTACGGAGTGATGAACGATGCGGAAATCGAGGTCTATCCCTCCGCAATACAATCTCCGCAGTTCGGACAAAAACGACTACAAATCCATACAATCAGCCGCTTTGTCACGGATGGGCACCTCGGAAAGCTCACGCGCAACTTGCGCTTGCTTGGCTTCGATGTCGCTTATGATCCGCGAGCGCATGACCGGCAGTTACTTGACGTAATGGACCGCGAAAACCGGGCGCTTCTGACACGCGATCGGCGCTTGCTAATGCATGCAGTCGTCAGAACCGGTTACTGCCCACGATCCCAGGATCCTGATGAACAAACCGTAGAAGTAATTCGCCGCTTCAATCTTCCTGGTCTTATTGCTCCATTTACCCGGTGCCTACGCTGCAATGCGTCGCTCCATGAAATTACGAAGGCTGACATAATCGAGGCGCTTGAGCCGCTTACTAAGATCTACTATGAACAATTCCGGCGCTGCATGGGCTGCGGCCAAATTTATTGGCCTGGATCGCATTTCCCGAAACTTCAGAAACGCCTCGAAAAAATTCGTGCGAATGTTGGGAGCTGAGCGCAAGAATTGCCCAGCTCTTCCAAGCTGGACGGAATTCAATTCTATTAACCTGAGGGCCAAAAATGAAATCTGCGGCGCGCCGTAGTCTGCTCCTGGCAATTTCTGCCATTCTCTGGTCCGCCACTGCGGCGCAGGCGTACGGCCCCCTGGGACATGAAATCGTCGGAGCGATTGCCGATGAACGATTGGCCGGCACGTCTACGGCCGCAAAGATCGCCGTAATCCTCGACGGATTTAGTTTGGAAAAAGCCGCCGTAATTGCAGACGAAATCAAAGGCTGGGACAAGAAGGGAGTGGACGATCCAAGGTCGTTCCATTATTCGGCGCATCGCAAAATTGACAGGCAACTGCGGGATTTCTGGCGGGCAAATCAGCCGACGCACGATTTGAATTCAACTACGCCTTCGCATCATTGGTTTCACTACACAGACGTTCCGGTGGTGCCTCCGCAAAAATACCGCGACGGCACGGCTGGTCGCAGCAAATGGGACATCGTCCACATGATTCCGTACTGCGTCCAGATTCTGCAGGGAAAACTGCCCGAACAAAACGAACGAAAGATCACGAAACCTGTGGCGTTAATTTTGCTGGCTCATTACGTGGCCGATATTCACCAGCCGTTGCATGTCGGCGCAGAATATTTCGATACACAGGGGCAAATCGCCGATCCCGACAAAAACCAGTCGGCGCTTGGAGATGAGGGTGGAAACACCTTTACGCTTGAACTGAGTGACGAACCGGTACGCAGACGTGGCATGCACAAGAAGAAATTTCACGGCTTTTGGGACTATGACACGGTGAACGCTCTTTTTCCTCAAGGACAGGGCCCGTTAAGAAAAAGTGAATTGCAGACCCTGATCGAGCCGCTCAAGAAAGAAATGGTTCACGAGATGGCGACACATGAACCCCGGAACTGGCGAATGCCGCCAAGTATTCCTATCGATAACTACGCCGAGCTATGGGCGGACGAAATCCTGCCGATTGCGCGCGAGGCGCATGAACGCGTGCAATTCACGAATGTTCACCCGCAACAAGAAGAAGACGGCGTCGTCGCGTCCGGCGAGGCAGACGAAAAACCTCGACCAGACAAAATGAATTATCGTGTGTGGGCCACGAATGTTGTTCGAGACGAGCTGCACAAAGCCGGGTGGTGCCTGGCCGATTTACTGGAAAAAATCCTATAGCGCCGATGCTGCGAATAGTATGAACTGCGCGAAGGTGGGACAACAAGCATCACCGCGAAAACCGGAGCCCTCACAACAACATCAGGTTTTCTAAGTCCACAATGCGAGCCGTTGTCCAGCGTGTGAGCAGAGCGCGTGTCATCGTGGGGGGTCATGTCACGGGAGAAATCGCGGCGGGCCTGATGATTTTGCTTGGCGTCGGTCGCGACGATACGCTCGCTATCACTGCCAGTATGGCTGCGAAGATCGCAAACCTGAGGATTTTTGAGGACGATCAGGGAAAAATGAACCGCTCGTTGCTCGATGTGAAGGGTAGCGCGCTGGTTGTCTCTCAGTTCACGCTTTATGGCGATGCGCGCGGTCAACGCAGGCCGAGCTTTGTTGCTGCGGCGCCGCCCGAGCAAGCAAAAAAGCTATACGAAGAGTTGTGCGAGGCGCTGCGCGGATTGGGAGTTGCCGTGGCGACAGGAGTTTTCCAAGCCATGATGTCAGTGGAATTGGTCAATGAAGGCCCGGTCACAATCCTGCTCGACTCGGCCAAAGCATTCTAGGGAGCCACGTCACGAACAGCCGGACTCGAAACGAAAATCGCGCCGGGATTTTTCAAAGGCTCGAATGTGCCTACCAACCGTTGGAATCAGCTGGGTCAGATAAATTCCGCTCGAAGCAAACGATTTATTTTCATACGTCCGTCGTAGCCCAGAATTTGCGGAATGCGTTTGGCCAGCTCCGGTCGGTGACGCTATCTCGAGCGGATTTTCCCATTCGGTCTCGCAGCGCGGGATCCGTCACCAACGCTCGAATCGCGCGCGCCAAGTCATCCACATCGTGTGATTTGGTGATCAGACCATTCGCGTTGTCTTCTACTAGTTCCTTGGGTCCGCCCGAATCGGAAACAATGACTGGCAGGCCGCAGGCCTGCGCTTCGAGAATGACGTTGCCGAAAGTATCGGTTGTGCTGGGAAAAACAAAAATGTCTGCGGATGCGTACGCCGTAGCCAATTCGTTGCCCCTCAGATAGCCGGTGAAAACCGCTTCGGGCAAAGATTTTGCGAACGCCTCGGAATAAGGGCCATGCCCTACGATGAAAAGTTGAACTGGCAACCCGTCGTCGCGCAGGCGGCGATAAGCAGCCGCCAGAAGGTCGAGGTCTTTCTCCCGTGAGATCCGGCCCACATAAAGGAGGCGAACTTCTCCATTGCACGCGCCGAATTTCTCGAAGAACGCCGGTTTACGTCGAGCAGGATGAAACAGCTCGGTGTCGAGCCCGCGTGGTAGGATTTTCAGTCTTGCGGGATTCAGACCGTGCTTGATCCAGCTTTGCCGGTACTCCTCGGAATTCACAAAGACGGTATCGAGTTGGCCGTAGAACCAATGCATGTAACGCCACGCCACGCTTTCGAGGAAGCTGTCGTCAGTAAGAATGCGGATGTATTGGGGAAAATCAGTATGATAGATCCCACTCGTCTGAAGGTTGAGCATTTTGGCCGCAAGGAGTCCCGTCAATCCAACCGGCCCGGGCGTGCTGATGATGATCTCAGTGAATTTTTCCCGTTGCACGTAATCCAGCATTTGGAGAATCGGCGGGAAACTCAATTTTTGCAGTTCGTATTCGGGCAATTCAAATTCGCCAATGGGCGGGAAATTTTTGATTGGGATGTTGTCGACGCTCAGTTCGTTTCGAGAAACGACGACGATTAAATCCTTGCCCGCGTTCGCGCCGGCCGCGACCATCCTGCGAATCGTGGTCGCGACGCCATTGACGTCGTCGAGTGTGTCAGTGAACCAGGCTCGTTTGCGATTTTGCAACGCGATAGGAACGGTGCCAGTCACTTCCTTGAAAACACGTCGTAACCATTGTCGAGAGGGCGCCTGACTGTGAAAACCGTAGATGTAGGGCGTGAGAATTACCAGGATCGGCGCGATCGCGCTCAGCGCCTGCATGCTCTCGACGATATTGCCGCTGCTGATTTGCTGTACGAATTTATTGAAGAACCGAAACGTCAGTTGTTCTGCCACCATGTTCGCCATGAGAAATGTTCGGCGTTCCGGCTCGCTGACTCCCTCCAAGTGCGCGGCGAGTTTCGCCTTTACCTCCGGCCGCGCGAAATACCCCGAAAGCTCTTTCCAGAGCGAGACATTGGCAGGCTTAACCAATTCAAAAATTTTCCCTGACAAAACGCCTTCCACGATAAATTCCGTTTTCTCCTTGAGAGTAAACTCAGTGGGAGCCCGGCCCTCCATGAAGCGCGAAAACATTTTCTCCAC
>DATASP010000123.1:0-2299 GCA_036269155.1 Candidatus Udaeobacter sp. | reverse complement strand
AAAATCACCATACGATAGCCGAGCTCCATCAAATCATGGAACAAAAGCAACGGGCTCTTCCCGAACTCAGTCATATTTGCAAGCAGCGGCGCATCAATCTCCTTTGCGAAATCCCGGAATTCCTCCAGGCTCTGCAGCGCTTCGGGAAAGATCGCGTCCGCGCCAGCAGCGATATATTGCCCCGCCCGCTCTACTGCCCGATCAAAACCCTCTACCGCGCGCGCATCCGTGCGGGCGATGAGCATGAAATCCGGCTCGCGCCGCGCACCTGCCGCAGCCTTAATTCTACCAACCATCTCCTCGATATCGATGATCGATTTCCCGGCGAGATGGCCGCAACGCTTTGGAAATTCCTGGTCCTCGATGTGGCAACCGGCCAAGCCTGCGCTTTCCAACTCGCGAATCGTCCGCGCCACATTTTCTGTGCCACCAAAACCCGTGTCTGCGTCGACAATCGCTGGAATTTTCACGGCCTTCGCAATGTGACCGGCCAAGTGGGCCACTTCCGTTAGCGTTAACAAACCGATGTCCGGCACGCCGGCGGTTGCGTTTGCCATTCCAGCGCCGCTGATATAAACCGCATCGAACCCAAGCTGCTCGACCTGTCGCGCCATTGCCGCGTTCGGCACTCCCGGCAGCATGATCGCACGTTGTGCTATCAACTCGCGCAATCGAGCCGCTTTGCTCTTCTCTGTCATGTCGAGCGAGTCTTTGTCATTCCGAGCGAAGTCTAGGAATCTCTTATTATTCGGCTGTTGTTGCCATTTCCATTGCGCGCATCAATTCGCTAACGTTCTTCGCCTCATCGAGCTTCCACACAATATCAATAATTTTCCGTGCGCGATCGCTACCGAGCATTGGATCAACCAAAACATTAAACTTCTGTTCCACTTGCGAATCTTTTAGCGGGTTTTTCGCGTGCCCTAGCGGATAATCGACTCGCTTCGTCAATCGCCGCCCGTCAGCAAGATCAACGTGGACGATGTTTGCGACAGCGTCGGGATAGAGCGCGCTGAGTTCCGGATTACGTTCGACCTTTACTTTCTCCAAGAATTTCCAAACCTTTGGATCTTTAAACCGCTCCGGCTGAAATTGTTTCTCGGTCACTTCGCCATCGATCAACGCGATCGCGGTAATGTACGGCAAACTATGATCGGCCGTTTCGCGCGTCTCGGGTTTCCATTTTTCCGGTTCACTTCCGATGATATCGACCGACGCGTCGTGACTTTCGATCGTCATTGATTTTACTTCGACGCCTTCGCCAATCTGTTTTCGCAAAAGAAGCGCCGCTTCAATCGCGCTCTGGCTGTGATATTCGGCCGGCCAGAATTTGATGCTCGTGCGCAGAATCATTGACGCCTGGCCGTCCCCGGTCTTGGCAAAAGGCACGGCAAATTTCTCGGCTACGTTGCCCAGTGAAACGCCGAGCTGTTTTTCAAATCCCATTTGGCCTTCGAAAATCGGACCCGGGCCGGTCATACCAGCGCGGGCGAGGAGCGCCGAAAAAACTCCGTGTCGCGCAGCGTTCGCGAACGCCACGCCTTTCCAATGAGACAGCTCACCTACGCGCGCCTGCCGCATCGCCGCGCCTGCAACTCCAGCGATGTTCACCGCGTGTCGCGTTTTTTTCGTATCAAGCTTCATTAACTTCGCGCACGCCAGCGCCGTCGAAAACGCACCATAGGTCACGTGATCCCAACCACGCGCACGGATACTCGCAGCGTCGCAGAAACGGCATTGCACTTCGTACGCAAGCGCGATCGCAGTGATCAGTTCGCGGCCGTTTGCGCCGACGCTTTCCGCGACAGCCAGGGCCGCCGCAATATTATCACTGGGATGCGCCGGCTCTTTCGACAGGTAAGTATCGTTATAATCGAAATAACGGATGCAACAGCCGTTCGCGAACGCCGACCAGTCCGGCGGCGCTTTGTGATTCGTGCCAACGATCGTCGCGCCCTGTTTCGCTGAGAAATCCGAAGCGACTTTTCGCGCGATCGCGCACGGCTCTTCATTCCATGCCCCCAGCGCGCAGCCCAGCGAGTCAATAATACGCCGCTTCACTTCATGAACGACGTTCTTCGAAAGATCCTCAAATCGAAGTGCACACGCGTAATCGGCAAGCTGATGAGCAAGCGTTTTCTTCATGAAGGGTAAATTTTCAATCTGCCGATGAATTCCATGCGAGCAAGCTGTTGTAGGGCAGGCGCTGCGCCTGCCATTTGTTTCGGCAACCGATGCGGTTGCCCTACAATTCAGAATCGCGCAAGGTCTCTCTTGTGAGCGAGTTTCAATTTGGCGG